>DATDIY010000054.1:0-20836 GCA_036520815.1 Acidimicrobiales bacterium | reverse complement strand
GGCGACGAGCATGCGGCGCTCAGCGGACGCCGCCGCCGCCGCCCGGCTCAGCACCCGTGCGGTCACGTCGACGATCGGGCGCGGCACCGACCGGGCGTAAGCGGCGCCGTAGCGGTAGGTCGTGGTGACCGGGTCAAAGGTCACGAGCGCTCCTGGCGGGGCACTACCGACGACGGCGCGACTGCAGGTTCTGACGCCACACCGTCGACGCCGAACGAGCCGCCCGGCGCCGCGAGGCACGGCGGGTGGTGAGCACCGCCGGCCGCTCCTTCGATGCCTGGCGCCAGACCTTGACGAAGCGCTGCACCGCGGTGATCAGGGTGAGCACCAGCATGATCCACAGCACCGGGACCAGGAGGACCTCGAAGAGCAGGCCGAGGCCGAGCAGGATCGTCCGCTCGGCACGCTCCATGATCCCGCCCTTGGCGTTGAAGCCGAGCGACTCGGCCTTCGCTCGCTCGTAGGAGATGATCAGCGAGGCGCCGAGGACGGCCATCGGGAGCAGCGGCAGCAGGCCCGGGTCGGTGGAAGCGAGATACCAGGCGACACCGCCGAGGAGCAGGGTGTCGGACACGCGGTCGGCCACGGAGTCGAAGAACGCGCCCCGCGGTCCGGCGGTGCCGGCCGCCTTGGCGACGGCGCCGTCGAGGGCGTCGGGAAGGCCGGTGAGGACGAGCAGGAGCAGGCCGAGCGAGAGATGCCCGGAGGCGATGGCGACGGCGGCCCCGGCCGCCATGACGACCCCGAGGGCAGTCAGATGGTCGGCGGAGATGCCGGTGCGACGCAGGCGGGCGCCCACCGGTCTGAGCCCCTTCTCGATGCTCGTCCGCCAGCGTCCGTCGAGCATGTCCGTCTCCTTGGTGGGGGCACCCTCGACCCGGAAGACCGGGTCAACCCTGTGTGCGACACCGGGTGGTGCCCGGCCACGGCGTGGCCGTCGACCCGATCACGGTAGCAGCCGACCCCGCTGACCCGGCGTAGCCGGGGACGCGTCAGGGCTCCCGGAGCACCGGCCGCGATGCCGACCTACGCTCCCCTCGGGAGGCCCGGCAAGGGCTGGACCCCCGGGGGGAGGTCGCCATGCGGTCGTTCGCACCGGAAGCCATCCGCAACGTCGCGCTCGTGGGCCACGGGAGCTCGGGGAAGACCACGCTCGCCGAGGCACTCCTGGTCGAAGCGGGTGCGATCCCGCGTCCCGGGCGGGTCGAGGACGGCACCACGACGTGTGATTTCGAGCCCGAGGAACAGCGGCGCGGGGTGTCGCTCGCCCTGGCGCTCGCCCCGTTCGAGTGGAAGGGCCACAAGATCAACCTGCTCGACACGCCGGGCTCCCCCGACTTCCTGGGGGACGCCACGCTCGCGCTGCGGGTGGCCGACCTGGCGGTCTTCGTGATCAGCGCCGTCGACGGCGTCGAGCCCGGCGCCCGGCGCCTCTGGAGGGAGGCCGCCGCCCTCGGCGTGCCCCGCATGGTGTTCGTCAACAAGCTCGACCGGGACCGGTCGTCGTTCGACGCCACCCTCGCCGAGCTGCGCGACGCCTTCGGCGCCGGGATCGCCCCGCTCGAGCTACCCATCGGATCGGAGGGAGCGTTCCACGGCGTCGCCGACCTCCTCTCCGACACCGCCCACCTCTACGACGATGGCACCCGCACGAGCGGACCCATCCCGGACGAGATGGTCGACCGCGAGCACGAGATCCACGACAACCTGATCGAGGGCATCGTGGTCGCCGACGACGACCAGCTCGAGCGCTACCTCGGCGGCGAGGTCCCGTCGGTGGAGGACCTCGAACGCACCCTCGCCCGTGGCGTCGACGAGGCGCTGGTGTTCCCGGTCGTGTGCGGCTCGGCGACGGAACGCATCGGGATCGATCGCCTGGCCGACTTCCTCTGCGAGATCGGGCCCTCCCCGCTCGACCGACCCCCGGTCGAGGTCCTCGCCGGGGATGACACGACGCCGGTGGCGCCCGATCCGACGGGACCTCCGCTGCTGCAGGTCTTCCGCACCACCGCTGACCCCTTCGTCGGCCAGATCGCGCTGTTCCGGGTGCTCTCGGGCACGCTGCACCCCGACGACCACCTGGTCAACCCCCGCACCGGCTCCGACGAACGGTTGCACTCGGTGTTCACCCTCCGCGGCCGGGACCATCTGGAGGTCGATGAGGTGCCAGCCGGGGACCTCGCCGCCGTCGCCAAGTTGAGCGACACCTCCACCGGCGACACGCTCGCCCCGAAGCACACCCCGGTCGTGGTGCCGGCCGTGGCCGCCGGTGAGCCGGTGCACTGGATCGCGGTGTCCGCCGTACAGGCCGCCGACGAGGACAAGCTGGCCACCGCTCTGCACCGCCTGATCGAGGACGACCCGTCGCTCGCGGTCAGGCGCGACGACGAGGTCCACCAGACCCAGCTCGGCGGCCAGGGCGACCTGCATCTCGCCGTCGCCCTCGAACGCCTCACCCGGAAGTTCGGCGTGACGGTGGCCACCGACGACGTCCGCATCCCCTATCGCGAGACCGTCACGGGGACCGGCCAGGCCGAGGGCAAGCTCAGGAAGCAGAGCGGCGGGCACGGGCAGTTCGCGGTCGTGACCCTGGTGGTCGAGCCACGCGACCGCGGGACCGGCCTCGAGTTCGTCGACGAGGTCGTCGGTGGCGCCATTCCCCGCCAGTACATCCCGGCCGTCGAGAAGGGCGTGGTGGAGGCGATGGCGGAGGGTGGAGCCCTGGGCCTGCGCGTCGTCGACATCCGGGTCCGGTGCATCGACGGCAAGCACCACCCCGTCGACTCCTCGGAGATGGCGTTCAAGGGCGCTGCCCGTCTGGCGCTGCGCGACGCGCTGTCCGCGGCGGGCCCCGTCGCCCTCGAGCCCATCGTCCACCTCGAGGTGACGGTGCCGACCGACGTCCAGGGCGAGGTGCTCGGCGACCTCTCCTCGCGCCGGGGCCGGGTGCAGGGCACGATGCCCGGCGACGAGGGCGAGACGGTGATCGGAGCTGTCGTCCCCGCCGCCGAGCTCAACCGCTACGCGACGGACCTCCGTGCGCTCACCGGAGGGGCAGGCCGGTTCACCACCGAAGCAGCCGGCCACGATCTGCTCCCGTCGCACCTCGTGCCGGAGCCGGCGGGCGCCTCCTGAGGCGAGCCCGACCTCCCCGACGGGCCGCTGGCCCGGGCGGTAGCGTCGGTTCGTGACCATCGACCTGACGCGGCTCTCCCCCGGCGACGCCGTCACAGCCCTGCGGTCCTACCCGCGCCGGTTCCGCTCCGAGTTCGCTCCGGTCGACGACGACGAGCGCCTGGAGGAGACCGCCCACGCCGACGGTCCCGACGGCACGTCGGCCGTCGACGCCGCCACCGACACCGTCCGCACCTGGCGGGTCCTGAGTGACGCGCTGCGCCAGATCCGGGTGGCCGACACCCCCATCGTCCCGCAGGCGGTGGTCGATCCGGCCGAGCGGAACTGGGAGGCCCCGGTGTCGGCCAGCGTCGTCGAGGTGCTCGACCAGCTCGAGCAGGGATCGATCGAGCTGGCCGACGCAGCGGAGGCTCTCTCCGGCGACCAGTGGCTCCGCACGGCCGATGTCGCCTCCGGCGGAACGGTGACCGCGTTCGACGTGGTCAAGGAGGCCGTGAAGGTCGGCCACGAGGGACTCGACCGGGTTCAACGCACGCTCGCCGCCGTCCGAGGCTGACCGCGGCCTACGAGCTACGAGCTGAGCTCAGACCAGTCTTCGGGGTTGTCCTCGACGAACCACTCGACGATGGAGCCGTCGACACCGTCGACCAGCACCAGACCCCGCTTCTCGGGAGGGTCGTCGGCGGAGTAGAGCAGGATCCGCCAGGTCGGACGGGACAGCAGACCGCGCCAGCCCATCTGGGCGGAGGCGTGACCGACAGGGAAGCCGACCTGGCTGGTGGCGGCGACGAGGGCGTCACGCTCGTCGACGGCGAGGTTCCAGCCCGCCACGAAGCTGTAGAGGCCGATGAGGGCGAGAACGACGGCGGCCACGGCCACGCCCTGGTTGATCATCACCGGGTCGTTGTCGCGACGCAGGAACCACACGACCAGGCAGATCGCCGAGATGGCCCAGTAGAGGTAGGCCGGGATGCGACGCCGGTTGTTGTTGGGGAAGAGGTATGGGCCGACATAGCCGGCGGCATCGAGGTCGTCCGGGAGGGCGTCGCGGATGTCCTCGTCGGACAACGGCACCGTCGCCCCGTGCATGTCCTCGGATCCGTCGCCGGCATCGTGCGTCGGCTCGTCGGCTGTCACCCCGTCGTCAGGGGTGGTGGTGGCGTCAGGAGAGGGCGTGGGCAACGACCGGTCCTCGTCGTCGGGCAGGTCGGACATCGTCGGTCGACCGTAGCGTCCGACCCCGGCTCCCCGCACACCCGTCGTCAGCGGGGCCAGGCCGAGGTGAGGCGCTGCCAAGTGACGTCGAGGGGCTCCGGCAGGACGCGGGTGAGAGCGACCGACGTCATGAAGTTGGTGTCTCCCTCCCACCGGGGCAGCACGTGGGTGTGCAGGTGCGTCGGCACGCCGGCGCCCGACGCCCGGCCGAGGTTCGTCCCGATGTTGACGCCCCCGCAGCGGTACTCCCGCTTGAGCGCGATGACCGCGTCCCGGGTGAGCTCGGCCAGCTCGAGGGTCTCGGCCGGCGTGAGGTCCTCGAGTTCGGCCACCGCCCGATTGGGCATCACCAGCATGTGACCGCTCGTGTACGGATAGGCGTTGAGCAGCACCGAGCAGGTAGGTCCTCGGTGCACGACGAAGGCCTCGTCGTCGGGTCGCCGCAGGATCCGCTCGAACAGCGAGCCCGTGTCGTCGGGCTCGAGCGACTGGTCGGATGGCTCGCTCACCGCCGTGATGTAAGCGTGGCGCCATCCGGCCCACAGGTGGTCGAGCGACGGGTCAGTCACGGATCGACCCGGCTCACACGTGGGCGGCGACGTCGGCGCGCAGCCGGGCGGTGAAGGATGACACCGACACGTCCCGCTCGACCTCGCCGCCTCGGGGGTTGACGCCGACGGTGTCGTGGGCGACGTCGTCGTCGCCGACGACGAGCACGAACGGGAGCTTCTCCAGCTTGGCTCGCCGGATGCGGCCTCCGAGAGGCTCGTCGGCCTCCACCATGTCGACACGGAACCCCTCGCCACGGAACCGTTGGACGAGACCCCGCGCATAGGCGTCGTGGTCGTCGCGGACGGGGAGGATCCGTACCTGGATCGGCGCGAGCCAGGCGGGGAAGGCGCCGGCGTAGTGCTCGACCAGGATGGCGAAGAAGCGCTCGACGGAGCCGAACAACGCTCGGTGGATCATCACCGGCACGTGGCGCTCACCGTCGGCCCCGACGTACTCGAGGTCGAAGCGCTGAGGCATCTGGAAGTCGAGTTGGATCGTCGACATCTGCCAGGTTCGCCCGATGGCGTCGCGGGCCTGGACCGAGATCTTCGGGCCGTAGAACGCGCCCCCACCCTCGTCCATCACCAGCTCCATGCCCTTGTCGAGGGCGACGGTGCGGAGGATCTCGACGGCCTCGTCCCAGTCCTCGTCGCTGCCGACCGCCTTCTCCTCCGGCTTGGTGGAGAGCTCGACGTAGAAGTCGTCGAGGCCGTAGTCGCGCAGCACGTCGACCACGAAGTCCAGGGCCCGAGCCAACTCGTCGGGTGCCTGCTCCTTGGTGCAGAAGATGTGGGCGTCGTCCTGGGCGAAGCCGCGAGCGCGGGTCAGGCCCTGCACCACACCCGACTTCTCGTAGCGGTAGACGGTGCCGAACTCGAACGCCCGCAGCGGAAGGTCTCGGTAGGAACGCTGACGCGACCCGTAGATCAGGATGTGGAACGGGCAGTTCATCGGCTTGAGGTAGTACTCGATGCCGCCGTCGAGCTCCATGGGCGGGTACATGCCGTCGGCGTACCAGTCGAGGTGACCACTGGTCTCGAACAGGTTCGACTTGGTGATGTGCGGCGAGTAGACGAACTCGTAGCCGGCTTCCTCGTGGCGCTGCCGGGAGTAGTCCTCCATGAGGCGCCGGATGATGCCGCCCTTGGGGTGGAAGACGGCCAGGCCGGGCCCGATCTCCTCGGGGAACGAGAACAGGTCGAGCTCGACGCCGAGCTTGCGGTGGTCGCGCTTCTCCGCCTCCTCCAGCTGCGTGAGGTGGGCCGCGAGGTCCTTCTTCGACGCCCACGCGGTGCCGTAGATGCGCTGCAGCATCGGGTTGCGCTCGTCGCCCCGCCAGTAGGCGCCGGCCACCCGCATCAGCTTGAAGTGGCCGAGGCGACCGGTGTCGGGCACGTGGGGGCCCCGGCACAGGTCGATGAACCGCGGCGGGTTCTCGTAGGTGCGCACCAGGCCGGTCTCGGTAGCCGACATCGGGTCGTCGGCCTGGCCCTGGATGATCTCGCACTTGTACTTGTGGTCCTTGAACAGGACCAGGGCGTCGTCGGCCGCGATCTCGTCGCGGACGAACGGCTGGCGCTCGGCGATGATCTCGCGCATCCGGGCGTCGAGACGGTCGAGGTCGTCGGGCGTGAACGTCCCTCCGTCGGGCAGCTCGAAGTCGTAGTAGAAGCCGTTCTCCACCGGCGGACCGATGGCGAAGGTGGCCCCGGGGAACAGGTCGAGAACGGCCTGAGCCAGCACGTGGGCCGTCGAGTGACGGATGGTGTAGAGCCCCCGCTCGTCGGTCTCGGTGACGATGGCGGTCTCGTCGCCGTCGTCGAGGGGCCACACGAGGTCGCGTTCGGTGCCGTTCACGTTGGCGATCACCGCTGCCTTGGCCAGGCGGGGACCGATCGAGGCGGCCAGATCACCGGCAGTGGCACCTGCCGGAAGCTCCCGCATCGATCCGTCGGGCAGCTTGATGGTGATCAGGTCGGACATGCGGCGAGCGTACCCGCGAGCCCTCAGCGGTCCGGAACCCGTTCCCACCCGATCCGACGCGCAAATCGGCCGCTGGAGCGACCGTTTCGCGCGACGTTTCGGAGTCGGGGGCGAGGACCCGTCAGACGACGGGGTCGCCGACCAGGAACACGCCGAGGAGCGCCGCCGCGGAGGCCACGCCCTCCCCCCGGGCGACCGCCATGTCGACAGCGGCCACCGCCCCGGGCGTGTCGAGATCGTCGTCGAGGCGCTCGCGCACCTCGGCCAACGCCGTCTCGCTGTCGGTGGCGCCGGGTGCCTCGGTCGCGGCGAGCCAGGTGTCGAACCGCGCACCCGCAGCCGGCATGATCGCCTCGTCCCACTCCCACGATTCGCGGTAGTGGTGGGCGACGATCCCCAGTCGGATCGCTCGAGGGTCCCAGGTCTTGAGCAGGTCGCTGACGAACACCAGGTTGCCGAGCGACTTCGACATCTTCTCGCCGTCCATCCGCACCATGGCCTGGTGCATCCAGTGGCGGACGAACACCTCGCCGGTGGCCGCCTCGCTCTGGGCCGCCTCGCACTCGTGGTGCGGGAAGATGAGATCGGAGCCGCCGCCGTGGAGATCGATGGTGGTGTCGAGCTCGCGCAGAGCGAGCGCCGAGCACTCGATGTGCCAGCCGGGTCGCCCCGGACCCCACAGGGAGTCCCACGCCGGCTCTCCCTCGGCCGAGGGTTGCCACAGCACGAAGTCGAGCGGGTCGCGCTTGTTGGGGTCGTCGGGGTTGCCACCGCGCTCGCGCGCCAGCTCGAGCATCTCCTCGCGCGGCAGGTGGGAGACCTGGCCGAAGGCGGCGAACGTGCTCACGTCGAAGTAGACGGCCCCGCCGCTCTCGTAGGCGTGGCCTCGGTCGAGCACCATCCCGATGAAGCCGCGGATGTCGGCGATGGCCGACGTGGCGCGGGGCTCGCTCCAACAGGTGATGACGTTGAGGGTGATCATGTCGGCGTCGAACCGTGCCGTCTCCGCCGCCGCCAGGTCGAGGTAGTGCACCCCGAGCTCCTTGGCCTTGCGGAGCAGGTCGTCGTCGACGTCGGTGATGTTGCGCACGCAGCGGGTCTCGTGGCCTCGGTCGCGCAGCCGGCGTTGGAGCACGTCGTAGGTGACGTAGGTCGCGGCGTGCCCGAGGTGGGTGGCGTCGTAGGGCGTGATGCCGCACGTGTACATCGTGACCAGGTGGCCCGGCTCGAACGACACGACGGCCCCGCGAGCGGTGTCGTAGAGACGCATCGGAGCGTCCCCGGCCTGGCTGGACTCGGTCATCTGCTCACCTCGTAGCGGGGTCGCCCGAAGGCTACCGGGCCCTCCGGGCGCATCAGGCGAACGGATCGCCCTCGATGCCGGTGAACTTCACCGCGACCCGGGTCTTGTAGCGCATGTTGAGCTGCAGCAGCACCGCGGTGAAGGCCTCGATCGGTGCCGCCTGGGTGAGGTCTCCCGCGTCCAACGGACGCATGCCCGGCACCTCGGCGACGAGGTTCATGCACTGCTCCTTGGCGTCGGGGTGGTCGGAGCACACCAGCACGTCGCTCTCGACCGGGTGCTCCAGGTCGCCCAGCTCCTTGGCCGGAACGTGGTGGAGCGCAGCCACCACCATGCAGGACGGCACCGCGGCCTGCACGCTCGCCCCGACCGAGCCGCGGGGTGGCACCAGCGGCTGGAACTCATGGCCCACCCGAACGAGGGCGTTCGCCATGCAGATCACGAGCTTCCCGGCGAGGTGGTCGCCCACCGATCGGGCGGTGGTCCACGCCGCGTCCCACGGGGTGGCGACCACCACGACCTCGGCGCTGGCCGCCGCTTCGTTGTCCCCCGCACGGATGCGACCGCTCAGTGCCGGCCACCGGTCGATGAGCTCGGCGACGATCTCTGCTGCCCGTTCCTCGGACCGTGATCCGATCACGACGTCGTGGCCGACCGAGGCCATCCGGGCCGCCAGGCCCCGACCGGCGGGGCCGGTCCCTCCGAGGATCCCGATCTCCATGGCCGCGCACCCTATCGGAGGCCCCTGGCCAGGCTGCTCGACGGATCGACCGGTGGGCCGGCCTCGCCGCGTAACGTCGGGCGGCTCGTTCCGATCGGAGGGAACATGGGACTGCTCGACGGCAAGCGACTGCTCATCACCGGAGTGCTCACCGAGGCCTCGCTCGGCTACGGCGTCGCCCGCCTCGCCCAGGAGGAGGGCGCGGAGATCGTGCTCACCGGCGTGGGCAACGGGATGAAGCACACCCTGAAGACAGCCAGGAAGCTCCCGACCGAGCCCGACGTGCTGGAGTTCGACGTCCTCGAACCGGCCCACGTCGAGTCGGTCCGGACCGCCCTGCACGAGCGTTGGGACCACATGGACGGGGCCCTGCACTCGATCGGGTTCGCTCCCTCGGTGTGCCTCGGCGGCACGTTCATGGAGGCCGGCTGGGACGACGTCGCCGTGGCGATGAACGCCTCGGCGTACTCCCTGAAGACCCTGGCCGACGTGGTGACGCCGTTGATGACGGACGGCGGTTCCATCGTCGGTCTCGACTTCGACAACACCGTCTCCTGGCCGGCCTACGACTGGATGGGCGTCGCCAAGTCGGCGCTCGAGTCCACGTCGCGCTACCTGGCTCGCTACCTCGGCCCCCAGCAGATCCGGGTGAACCTGGTCGCCGCCGGACCGGTGAAGACCATCGCCGCCCGCTCCATCCCCGGCTTCTCGAAGTTCGAGGACGTGTGGGACGACCGGGCCCCGTTGGGCTGGGACGTCAGGGACAACTCCGGCGTGGCCAAGGCCTGCGTCGCTCTCCTCTCGGACTGGTTCCCGCAGACCACCGGCGAGATCGTCCACGTGGACGGCGGCTTCCACACCACCGGCGCCTGACAGGAGTTCCCCCCGCGCCTACTCCGGTTCGTCGGTGATGTCGCCGACGAGCTCCTCCAGGAGGTCGTCGAGGGTGACGATCCCCGCCGTGTTCCCGTCGCTGTCGGTCACCAGGGCGAAGTGCACGCGGGAGCGACGCATCGCCAACAGCAGGTCCTCCAGCGTGCGCTCCGGGGGCACCACGAGCATCCGGCGCAGCAGACGGGGCGGCAGCGGCCGGTCGAATGCGGACGGCGGCAGCTGGAGTAGGTCCTTGGCGTGGACGAACCCCAACACGTCGTCGAGCCCGCCGGGACCGAGCACCGGCATCCGGGAGTGCCCGACGCTCAACACCGTTGCTTCGATGGCCGCCGGGGTGGCGGTACTCGCCATGGTCGTGATGAGGTCCCGAGGCACCATCACCGACGCCACCTGACGATCGCTGAAGGCGAGCACGCCCGACAGGAGCTCCCCGGCGAACCCTTCGATCGTCCCCTCCTCGCGGGACAGCGCCACCATGACGGCGAGCTCCTCGGCGGTGTGCGCGTCGCCCAGCTCGTCGCGGGGCTCCACTCCGCACGATCGCACGCCGACGTTGGCGACCGCGTTGAGGATCCACACGAGGGGACGGACGACGGCCAGGTAGACCCGGTTCGGCGGCCCGACCACCCGCAGCGTGGTCTCCGGATGGGCGAGGGTCAGGTTCTTGGGGACCATCTCCCCCATGACCATGTGGGCGAACACCACGAGCAGGATGCCGATGACACCGGCAACCCCGTGGGCCCACGAATCGGGGATGCCCGGCACGACCGAGACCGGACCCTCGAGCAGGTGAGCCATCGCCGGTTCGCCCACCAGGCCGAGGATCAGCGATGCCACCGTGATCCCGAGCTGGGCCCCGGCGAGCTGGATGCTCAGATCGCTCATGTCCTCGAGGGCCCGCTGGGCATTGCGGTCCCCAGCCGCAGCGAGCGGCTCGAGGCGGCTCCGACGGGATCCGACGAGGGCGAACTCGAGGGCCACGAAGAAGCCGTTGACCGCCAGTAGCACGATGATGAGCACGAACGGCCACACACTCACGAGTGGTCCCCACCAGGCGGCTCGATCGCCTCTGTCTCGGTGCGAGCGGCGTCGCGGCGGACCGGACGCAGCCGGACCTCGGAGATGCGGCGTCGCTCCATCTCCGCCACGGAGACGGTCCAGCCGTCGCGCTCCACGGCATCGCCGACCTCAGGGATACGTCCGAGGCGGTCGAGGAGGAATCCGGCGACGGTCTCGTACTCACCCTCGGGAACCTCGAACCCGGTCTGGTCGAGCACCTCGTCGGGATGCAGGGTTCCCGGGACGACCCACTCCCCCGCCTGACGGGGCCGGGTGAGCCGGGTCGGGAGCGGGTCGTGCTCGTCGTCGATCTCCCCGACGATCTCCTCGAGCACATCCTCGAGGGTGACGATGCCGGCGGTGCCGCCGTACTCGTCGACCACCACGGCCAGGTGGGTGTGGGCCTTGCGCAGGTCGACGAGGATGTCGGCGAGCAGGCGACTCTCGGGCAGAGCCAGGACCGGCCGCATCAACGCCGTCACCGCCGTGGTCCCCCGCTCGCCACCGGGGACGGTGTGGGCCGACCTCACGTGGACCACGCCGTGGACGTCGTCGAGGTCGCCCCCGACGACGAGGAACCGGCTGAACCCGGTACGGGCCGAGAGCCGGACGAGGTCGGTCACCGACTGGTCGACGCGGAGCGCCTTCACCGCCGTCCGGGGCACCAGCACGTCCTCGGCCGCCTTCTGCTCGAAGCGGATGGCGCGGGTCAGCAGCGCCGAGGCCGGCTCGTCGAGCGTGCCCCCAGCGGTTGACGCGTGCACGAGGACCTGCAGCTCAGAGAGCGTCTGGACGTTGGAGAGCTCCTCTTTCGGCTCGACCCCGAGCAGGCGGACCGTGGCGTTGGCGGCGTTGTTGAACACCCGGATGGCGGGACCGAAGACCAGCCCGTAGATCCGCACGGCGGGCGCCAGCAGGAACGTGGTGGTCTCGGGCCGGGCGATGGCGAGGCCTTTGGGGATCAGCTCGCCCACCACCATCTGCACGACCGTCGCCAGGAAGATGGCGATGGCGAGCGACACCCCCCGCAGCGCGCGTTCGCCGACGAAGGGTTCGAGCAAGGGCTCGATCACCGACGCCACGGCGGGCTCGCTCAATATGCCGATCATCAGGGACGTGACCGTGATGCCGAGCTGGGCACCGGAGAGGTGGAACGACAGGTGACGCAGCAACCCCTGCGAGGTGCGGGCGCGGCGACCGCCCTGCTCGGCCTCGGTGTCGACCCGGCTGCGGTCGACGGCGACGAGAGCGAACTCGGCCGCGACGAAGAACCCGTTGGCCACGATGAGCAGGACGACGGCGAGAAGTCCGAGCGCAGTGCTGATGGGAGGGGGTCTCCGGTCGGCCGGTAGGGCCCCCGACGTCAGAGTCGCCGGAGGTGGCGTGATCGTACCGGGGGGCTGTGTTCAGCGCGTCGACCAGGCCCACCAGCGGCCGTGGCGACGCTCGAGTCCGAGCGGCACCCCGAAGCACTCCGAGAGGCGCTCGGCATCGAGCACATCGTCGATGGGGCCAGCCGCCGTCACCCGTCCCCCGGTGAGCATCAGGAGGTGGCTGAACCCGTCGGGGATCTCCTCGACGTGATGGGTCACGAGCACCGTCGCCGGGGTCGCGGGATCGGCCGCCAGCGCGCCCAGACCGGCGACGAGCTCCTCCCGTCCGGCCAGGTCGAGCCCGGCGGTCGGCTCGTCGAGCAGGAGCAGCCCCGGCTCGGGCATCAGCGTGCGGGCGAGCAGCACCCGCTGGCGTTCGCCCGAGGACAGGGTGACGAAGCCCCGAGCGGCGAGATGGCCGACATCGACCTGCTCGAGACAGCGACGAGCCCGTTCGCGGTCGGCGTCGTCATAGGTGTGCCACCACGGCTCCAGCGCCGCGTTCTTGGCGGTCATCACCACGTCGAGCGGCGTGAGGTCGGCGCGGAGCATGTCGGCCATCCCGGCGCTGGCCGTCCCGATGCGGGTGCGCAGCTTGCGCACGTCGGTGCGGCCGAGCCGCTGGCCGAGGACCTCGACGATCCCCTCGCTGGGGTGGAGGTAGAGCGACGCGATGCGCAGCAGCGAGCTCTTGCCCGAGCCGTTGCGACCGAGCACGACCCAGCGCTCACCGTTCTCGACGGTCCAGTCGATGCGATCGAGCAGCCGCTGACCCTCCCGGACGAGGGAGACGTCGACCAGTCGGAGGGCGTCCACCCGGGTTCGTGCCGTGTCCGGGTCTAGGTGTCGATGAGCAGTGCCAGCGCCACCGACGTGAAGGTGAAGATCACCCCGGCGACGACGGTGAGGCGGTCGAGGTTCTTCTCGACCACTGTGGACCCGGCCGCCGAGGCGCCGAGACCGCCACCGAACATGTCGGACAGCCCGCCGCCGCGCCCGCTGTGAAGCAGCACGAGGAACACGAGCGTCAGCGAGACGGCGACGTGAAGGACGAGGACGACGGCAACCACGGGCGTGGAGGGTATCAGCCGAGGCGGTACTGGACGATGCGGGCGAACTCCTCGGCGTCGAGCGACGCTCCACCGACCAGCGCCCCGTCGATGTCGGGCTGGGCCATGAGCTCGGCGGCGTTGGCCGCCTTCACCGAGCCGCCGTACTGGACCCGCACCGCCTCTCCGGCATCGGCCCCCTTCATCTCGACGACCTTCGCCCGGATCCAGCCGCAGACCTCCTGGGCGTCCTCGGAGCTGGCCGTGCGCCCGGTGCCGATCGCCCAGATGGGCTCGTAGGCGATCACCATGGTGGCGACCTGCTCGGGTGTGAGCCCCTCGATCCCGGCGTGGATCTGGCCGGTGATCTTGCCGTGGTGCGCCTCGGCCTCGCGCTCCTCGAGGGTCTCGCCGCAGCACAGGATCGGCGTCATGCCGTTGGCGAACACGGCGTTCACCTTGCGGCCGACCTGGATGTCGGTCTCGCCGAACAGCTCGCGCCGCTCGCTGTGGCCCACGATGACGTAGGCGACGTTGAGCTTGGCCAGCATGGACGGGGCGACCTCGCCGGTGTACGCGCCGCTCGCCTCCCAGTGGCAGTTCTGCGCACCGATGGAGATCTGGACCTTCTCGCTCTCGATGAAGGTCTGCACAGTGCGGATGTCGGTGAACGGCGGGTGCACCGAGACGTCGACGACCTCGTAGTCGTCCTTCGTCAACAGGTATCGCAGCTTGTCGAGCGTGGCGGTCGCCTCGAAGTGGTTGAGGTTCATCTTCCAGTTGCCGGAGATGAGCGGCGTGCGATCAGGCATTGGGGGCTCCTCGGAGGGCCTCGAGTCCGGGAAGGTCGCCGTTCTCGAGCAGCTCGAGGGAGGCGCCACCACCGGTGGAGACGTGGTCGATCTCGTTCGCCAGGCCGAACATGTCCACCGCGGCAGCGGAGTCGCCACCACCGATCACGGTGAAGCCGCGGGCGTCGGCCAGCGCCTCGGCCACCACCTGGGTGCCGGCCGCGAAGCGCGGATCCTCGAACACGCCCATCGGGCCGTTCCACAGGATCGTGCGGGCCTCGCGGATGATGTCGCTGAACTCGGCGGCGGTGCCGGGACCGATGTCGAGGCCCATCCAGCCGTCGGGCACGTTCGGGCCCGACTGGCGGACCTCGCCGCCGGCGTCGGGATCGCCGATCTTCCCGCCCGGGCCGAGCAGCGTGAGGTCGTGGGGGATGTGGATCTCGATGCCGGAGTCGAGCATCCTGCGGCAGTTCTCGATCTGGTCCTCTTCGAGCAGCGACGAGCCGACGGGGTGGCCTCGAGCAGCGAGGAACGTGAAGCACATGCCGCCGCCGATGATCAGCGCATCCGCCACCTTCGACAGCGCGTCGATGACACCGAGCTTGTCGGACACCTTCGAGCCACCGAGGATCACGACGAAGGGACGCTGTGGGTCGGACCGCAGCGGGAGGAGGACCTCGACCTCCCGCTGGAGCAGCCGTCCCGCTGCCGATGGAAGGAACTGAGGAGGTCCGACGATCGAGGCGTGGGCTCGGTGCGACGCACCGAAGGCGTCGTTCACGTAGAGGTCCTGCCCGGCGATCAGGGTCTGCACGAACGCCGGGTCGTTGGCGGTCTCACCCGGGTCGAAGCGCAGGTTGTCGAGCAGTTCGACGCCCGGCGCCAGCTCGGCGAGGCGCTGCCGCACCGGCTCCACCGAGTACTTCGGGTCGGGTGCACCCTTCGGCCGTCCGAGGTGGGTGCAGGCGGTGACCGTGGCCCCTCGCTCGGTGAGCCAGGTGATGGTGGGGAGGGCGGCGCGGATGCGGAAGTCGTCGACGATCCGTCCATCAGCGACCGGGACGTTGAAGTCGGCGCGCAGCAGCACGCGCCGACCGGAGACGTCGCCGAGGTCCTCCAGCGTGGGGACGCTCATCGGTTGTCGACTCGCTTACTTGGAGGCGACGGTCTGCACGATGTCGACGAGGCGGTTGGAGTAGCCCCACTCGTTGTCGTACCAGCCGAGGACCTTGACCAGGTTGCCCATGGCCATGGTGAGCTTGGAGTCGAACGTGCACGACGCCGGCGAGCCGACGATGTCGCTCGAGACGATCGGTTCGTCGGTGTAGACGAGCACCTTCGACAGCGGGCCGGAGTCGGCTGCGGCCTTGAACGCCTCGTTGATCTGGTCGACGGTGACGTCCTGGTTGAGGATGCCCACGAAGTCGGTGATCGAGCCCGTCGGCACGGGCACCCGCAGCGAGGTGCCGTCGAGCTTGCCCTTCATGGCCTCGAGCACGAGGCCGGTGGCGCGGGCTGCGCCGGTGGAGGTCGGGATGATGTTGACGGCCGCAGCGCGGGCCCGGCGGGCGTCGCTGTGAGGACCGTCGACGAGGTTCTGGTCGCCCGTGTAGGCGTGGGTGGTGGTCATCAGGCCCTTCTCCACCCCGAAGGCGTCGTCGAGGACCTTGATCATCGGCACGAAGCAGTTCGTCGTGCAGGAGGCGTTGGAGACGATCTTGTGCGTCGCCGCGTCGAAGGTGTCGTCGTTGACGCCGACCACGAAGGTGGCATCGGCGTTGGTTGCCGGGGCCGAGATGACGACCACGGGAGCGCCGGCATCAAGATGGGCGGCGGCCTTGTCGCGGTCGGTGAAGAAGCCGGTGGACTCGACGACCACGTCGACGCCGAGGTCGCCCCAGGGGAGCTCCTTCGGGTCGCGCAGCGCGGTGATGGTCAGCTTCTTGCCGTCGACGACGATGCCGTCGTCGGCCACCTCCACTGTGTAGGGAAGCCGCCCCATCACCGAGTCGTACTTGAGCAGGTGTGCCATCTCGGCGATCGCACCGAGGTCGTTGGCGGCGACGATCTCGACATCGGCGCCCGACTGCTTCACCGCCCGGAAGAAGTTGCGGCCGATCCGACCGAAACCGTTGACACCGACGCGGATGGTCATCTGGGTGCTGCCTCCTGAAGTCGCCGTTGACGAAAGAGCGCCCTCCATCCGAGCAGATCGCGGCCGAGGCTGCCAGTTGCTCGGCTCCGCGCCGGACTCCGGTGGTCAGCGGTCAACGTCGCGATGGGCGACCCGGAGGTCGAACCCCTTCTCCCGGAGCGCCGCGGTGACGGCTTCTGCGATGGCGACGGACCGGTGTCGTCCACCGGTGCACCCGAAGGCGATCGTGAGGTACGACTTGCCTTCGGCCACGTAGGCCGGCAGCAGCAGAGCGAGCATGGCGTCGAGATGCTCGAGGAACTGTCCGGTGATGGGCTGGCCCAACACGTACTCCCGGACCGGGTCGTCGAGCCCGGTCAACGGCCGGAGCTCGTCCACCCAGTGCGGGTTGGGCAGGAACCGGCAGTCGATGACGAGATCGGTGTCGAGCGGCAGGCCGTGCTTGTACCCGAACGAGGTGATCGTGGTCTGCATCCCCCCGGCCGGCGCCTCGGCGGCGAAGAGGTCGAGGACCCGGGCGCGGAGCTGGTGGACGTTGAGGTCGCTGGTGTCGATCACCACGTCTGCCTCCGCCTTGACCGACTGCAGGAGGTCGCGCTCCTGCTCGATCGACTGGGCGAGCGACTGGTCCTTGGAGGCGAGGGGGTGGCGGCGACGGGTGCTCTCGTAGCGGCGCACCAGGACGTCGGTGCGGGCCTCGAGGAAGGCGATCCGCAGTTGCAGACCCTGCCGGCGCAGCGCCGTGAGGGCCGGGAGGACCTCGGTGTGGTACGGCCCGGTGCCCACGACGAGCACGACCTTGCCGATGGTCGCGCCGGGGGCCTGGGCCAGCTCGGCGACCTTCGGGATGAGGGCCGGCGGCAGGTTGTCGATCACGAAGAAGCCGAGATCCTCGAGGATGTCCGCCGCCTGCGAGCGTCCCGCCCCGGAGAGCCCCGTGATCACCACGAAGTCGCTCACGGACCGAGCGTACCGGCGACGCCGGCCGCGGTCGGTGAACGGTGGATGACGGCTAGGCCCGACGGGCGACGAGCGTCAACAGACGTGGGATGGTGGCCGCCTCGACGTACTCGGGTGCCCGGTCGAGGAAGCCTGGAGGGGGCGCTGGTTCCAGCATCCGTTCGAGGGTGAGCCCGACGTCGGCCATCGCGTTGAGATAGCGCCCGAGCGGTCGGTGGACGAAGCGGATGAACACGCCCTTCTCCACCTCCTCCACCACGGCCTGCTCGACCAGGTACGGGCCGACGCGCCAGTACTGCTCCGGCGGATCGAGGATCTGGTCGTCGATCCAACCCGAGCCGGGTGTCTGCAGGAGCGGATGGTTCAGGCAGAACACGAACCGCCCGCCGGGACGCAGCACACGGGCAACCTCGGCCAGCGCCTCGTCGACGGCGTCGATGTGTTCGAACACCAGGCAACAGACGACGGCGTCGAAAGCATCCTCGGTGAAGGGCAGCCCCTCGGCACCCGACCGGAGGTAGGTCGGTCCTCCGCGTCGTCTCGCCGCCTCCTCGATCTGGTTGCGGGTGGGGTCGACGCCGACGACCCGCGACCCGTTGGCCTCCGCGATCGCCCGAGCGACCTGCCCCTCGCCCGTCCCCACCTCGAGGACGCGAGCGCAGCCTGCGGTCCACTCGACGACGAGCGGGAGGATCTGCTCGGTGTACTCGGGGTCGACGCCCTCGGTGAACTCCCGCTGCCACCAGTCGGCGTGGGCCTCCCAGAGGTCGGCGTTCACGTCGTCGGTGGGCACCGGGCCGAACCTACCGGTCGCCCGGCCCCGCCGTCACCGCCAGGTCGTTGAGCCGTGGATCTTGTCGTAGACGGCTTCGGCCACCTTGTCCGGGAGCCAGGAGAACGCCTTCAGATCGTCGAGGGACGCGGCCTTCACCTTCCCGACGCCGCCCATCTCCTTGACCAGCCGCTTCCTGCGTGTCCCCCCCAGGCCGGGAACTCCGTCGAGCACCGAGGTGGTCATCCGCTTGCCGCGCAGCTCGCGGTGGAACGTGATGGCGAACCGGTGAGCCTCGTCGCGGATGCGCTGGAGCATGAACAGCGCTTCGCTCTGGCGAGGGATCGTCCTCGGTTCGCTCTCCCCCGGCACGTAGACCTCCTCGAAGCGCTTCGCCAGCGAGGCGACCGGGATCTCCTCCTCCAGGCCGAGCTCCTCGAGCACCTTCACGGCCACCCCGAGCTGGCCCTTCCCACCGTCGACCAGCAGGAGCTGGGGCGGGTAGCTGAAGCGGCCGCTCCGCTCGGTGACGGGCTTCTCCCGATCCTCGAGATAGGCCGTGAGGCGGCGGGTGAGGACCTCCTCCATGGCGGCGAGATCGTCGTTGCCCTGCTCGCCGCGGATCTTGAACCGCCGGTACTCGCTCTTCCGGGGCAGACCGTCCTCGAGCACGACCATCGAGCCGACGTAATCGCTCCCCTGGATGTGGCTCATGTCGTAGCACTCGATGCGAAGGGGCGCCTCGGGCAGTGAGAGGTAGTCCTGGAGGTCGTTGAGCGCCTTGGCCCGGGTGTTGTGATCGGACGCCCGGCGGAGCCGGTGACGGTTGAACTCCTCGGCGGCGTTGCGCGTCACCATCGCCAGCAGCTCGCGCTTGTCGCCGCGCTGGGGTACCCGGACGGTGACCTTGGAGCCCCGTTGCTCGGTCAACCACTCCTCGTACAGAGCCGGATCGGCGGACTCGACGGGGACGAGCACCTGCTTGGGAACGCCGAGAGGTGGGGGATCGATGTACAGACCTTCGAGGACCCGGTCGACGAGCTCGCTCTCGGTGAGGTCCTCCGCCTTGTCGAGCACGAAGCCCTTGCGGCCCACGACCCGGCCCCGCCGCACGTAGAACACCTGGACCGCAGCCTCGAGGTCGTCGCCCTCGATCCCGATGACGTCGATGTCCTCGGCACGATCGGCCACCATCTGCTGCTTCTCGATGGCCTTGCGTACCGCGCTCAGCCGGTCGCGGACGCGGGCGGCCCGCTCGAACTCGAGCTCGTCGCTCGCCGCCTTCATCTCGACCTCGAGCCTCGTCACGATCGTGTCGGTCTCGCCGTCGAGGAAGTCGATCAGCTCCCCCACCAGGCGGTCGTAGTCCGCCTTGGAGATCTCACCCACGCAGGGGCCGCTGCACTTCTCGATGTGGAACAGCAGGCACGGTCGACCGAGGCGCTCGTGCCGCCCGAGCTTGTTGTCCGAACAGGTGCGGATCGGGAAGGTGCGCAGGAGGAGGTCGAGGGTCTCGCGAATGGCGTAGGCGTGGCCGTAGGGCCCGAAGTAGCGGGTGCCCTTGCGCTTGGCTCCCCGCATCACGGTGGCCCGAGGCCACTCGTCGTCGAGGGTGACGGCCAGGAAGGGATAGCTCTTGTCGTCCTTCAGGCGGACGTTGAACCGGGGTTGGTGCTGCTTGATGAGGCTGTTCTCGAGCAGCAGCGCCTCGACGTCGTTGCGGACCTGGATCCACTCGACGGATTCCGCCGTGGTGACCATCTGGGCGGTGCGAACCGGCAGGTTGGCGGGGTTCTGGAAGTAGTTCGAGAGACGCTGTCGCAGGCTCCTCGCCTTGCCGACGTAGATCACCCGGCCGTGCCCGTCCTTGAACTGGTACGAGCCGGGGGTGTCGGGGATCGTCCCTACCGGGGGTCGCTGCACCATCGATCTCATCGTACGGGTGCGCGGCAGTGCCCCGGTCCGCGAAAGTCGGCGAGAGGGTGTGCCGATGAACGGACATGTCCACGGCGGAGGCGCTCACGACCCCAAGGGCCCCGCAGCGACCGACTGCCGGTGGTCCGCCCCGGGCCGCAGCCTGGGAGCGGCGCGTGGCGGTGCTCCTTCTCGTCGCGACCGCCGTCCTCTTCCTCGCCAACACCTGGCCCCGGACCACCGGCCCCTTCGGGAACTCTCACGACGGTAGGAACGGCGCGGTGTGGGCGTCGGGGTCGCGCGCCCTGCGCGAGGAGGGTCCATGGGAGTCCCGCCTCGGGTCGGTGCGACAGGACGGGTTCGTGTACGCAAACCACCCCCCACTCATGCTGTGGTCGATGGCAGGCAGCGAGACCATCCTCGGCGAGCGCCCGTGGACGTCACGTCTGCCCACGGTTGCCGCCACCCTCGCCTCGATCGGTCTCCTCTACGCCGTGGCCCGTGGCGCCGGCATCCGTCCGATCGCCGCTTCGTTCGGCACGGCCGTCGCGTTCACGAGCCCGATGGCCCTCCTCTACGGCACCATGCCGGACACTCCAATCTTCTCCCTGGCGTTCGGCGCCGCCATCCTGGTGCTCTGGCAACGGGCCTGGTTGGGAACGCCGGCGCCGCGGCTGCTTCTGCTCGGCACGTCGGTTCTGGCTGCGCTGAGCGGATGGGAAGCGGCCCTCCTCGCCGCGACGGCGGCGGCCTCGTTGGTCCTCCTCGGCCGGTCCCGCTCCGATCGGCGCCGAGCCGGGATCAGTATGGCCATCGGTGTCGCCGCCGGCACGGTCGGCACCGTCCTCTGGGCGACCTGGGCCTACGGCTCGACCTCCGTCCTACTCGACCAGATGGTGCGCCGCTCCAGCGGAGCGGGCGGAATGACCCCGCAGCTCGCCGTCGACAACCAGCTGA
>DATDIY010000053.1:0-15670 GCA_036520815.1 Acidimicrobiales bacterium | reverse complement strand
TGTAGTGGCGCTCCCGGTGGGGGTTGGGGCGGCGATCCGTGGGTGGTGCCATGCGCGGATCCTACGGTCGGTCGGCCCCAGCAACCCGCTCGGTGGCCCTGTCGTCAAGCGGTAGGTTGGCCACATGCTGAAGCTCGTCCTGCCCAAGGGCTCCCTCGAGAAGGCCACCCTCGAACTGTTCGAGGCGGCCGACCTCAAGGTGTCGAGGGACTCCGCGGTGCAGTACAGGGCGAGCATCGACGACCCCCGCGTGGCCGAGGTGCGGATCCTGCGTCCGCAGGAGATCCCGCAGTACGTCGCCGAGGGACTCTTCGACCTCGGCATCACCGGCCGGGACTGGGTCGAGGAGACCGCCAGCGACGTCGAGTCCCTGGGCGAGCTGCAGTACTCCAAGGCCACCTCGAACCCGGTGCGCATCGTGGTCGGTGTCCCCCAGGACTCCCTGGTCGAGAAGGTCGAGGACCTCCCCTCGGGGGTCCGGGTGTCGAGCGAGTACCCCGAGCTGACCCGGCGGTTCTTCGCCGACAAAGGGATCGACGCCGACATCCGGCTGTCCTACGGCGCCACCGAGGCCAAGGTGCCCGACATCGTCGACTGCATCGTCGACATCACCGAGACGGGCCGGGCGCTGCGGGCCGCCGGTCTCAAGATCATCGACACGATCCTCGTGTCCTACACGGAGCTGATCGCCAATCCGGCCGCCTTCGCTGACCCGACCAAGGCCCATGCGATGCGTCAGCTGCGCACACTGCTCGAGGGTGTGCTCGAGGCGCGGGGCCGGGTGCTGGTCAAGCTCAACATCCCCTCGGACCGCCTGACGGCGGTGATCGAGCTGTTGCCGTCGATGAAGGCGCCGACGGTGAACGAGCTCTACGGCGGGGCCGGCTACGCCGTCGAGACGGTGGTCGAGAAGCGTCGGATCAACGTGTTGATCCCCGCCCTCTCCGACGCCGGGGCCACCGACATCATCGAACTGCCCATCTCCAAGATCGTCCACTGATGGGAGCCGGGGCCTCGGCCGCGGGCGTACCGCTCGGATCGCGCCGCGGCACCATCGTGGCCTTCGACGATCCCCGTGGACTGGGGGAGGTCCGCGCCGACGACGGCGTCGACTACCCGTTCCACTGCACCGCGGTCGCCGACGGCAGCCGCAGCATCGCCGTCGGGACGCCCGTCTCGTTCCGGGTGGCGGCCGGGCGACTGGGCCGCTGGGAGGCCGCCGAGCTCACGCCGAGCCCTGATCGGAACCCACGGAGCTGAACGGCAGCACGATCTACTTGCACTCTGCGTGCTCAACAGTCACTCTGAGTGCATGGATCGATGGCGGGAGTACCGGAGCCCAGTGACGCTCTCGGACTGGCACAGCGTCGAGCGGCGCATCGGCAACCGCTCGATCGTGGCCGGCGAGCTCGAGGTGCGCTGGGTGACGAACAAGAAGCGGTCGCCCGAGTGGCTCGGCCAGATCGTGGAGGTGTCGGTCACCGGCGCCGCGATCCACGCCGCCAGCCAGGCACCGGTGGAGGTCGGGCGCGAGGCCACCATCCGCTACGGCCAGGGCGAGTCGGTGGTGTCGGTGGTGCACGCGGAGGGGGCCGACCGACCCGACACCACGGCGTTCGCCGTCGAGTTCGTGGAGCTCGATGAGGGCCTGCGGCAGCGGATCTACGAGATCCTGCGCGATGGCCGACCCTACGAGGACTCCATCCTCTAGGCGCTCAGTCGTCCACGCCGGTCGAGGGGGCGTCGTCGCCCACCGCCGACCCCGCGGAGACCTGCACGAAGGCCATCTGGAGTTGGGTGAGAGCGTCGCGCAGCGACGCGCCGTCCTCACCGAGGCGGTCCTCCACGCCGTCGAGCACCGCCGCCATGGCGTCGATGGCCAGACGCGCCGCGTCGAGGTCAGGCTCGGGCTGGCCGAGGTGGATGGCGGCCAGCTCGTAGAAGCCCACCACGTGGTTGGTGACGAACTGGGCGGCGGGCGCCGAGAGGATCTGGCGCTGCACCTCTGCCATCTGGGCGATCATGGCCTCGGCCTGGGCCCGCTCGTCGGGCGAGAGCGAGTCGAGGTCCGGCCCGCCGACCATCGACGATGCTCCCTGGTCGGGGCCGGTCGCGACCGCCTCGTCGCGATCGCGCCCGACGGGCACCTCTCCTCCTGGCGTCCACAGGCTCATCCGGTCGCTCCTGATCGTGGGTCGGGCTTCATCGGGTCGGGGTCCGGGGTTCGAGGGGCAGCTCTGGAGGGCGCTGGCGGAGGGGTGAAAAGTCCCGTCCGGCGCCTGCCGCTCGCCATCGGTGGCCCGGATCGCTATCGTAGAGCGCTCACAACTGAACGGAAGCGGGGCATCGCCCCCACCCGGCCATCCGATCACCGCCTCGCGGCTCGATGATGCGTCCGGGTCGAAGGCTCTCACGAGCCGGTCCCACGCCTGAGATCCAGTGTGATCGCAGGTGGCTCGGGTCGGTGCGCGGCGGTCGTCGGCTTCCCCGGCGCCGCCGTTCCTGCGTTTTCGCCTCTGAGGCGAGGTCGCTCCGGACGTCAGCGTTGAGCGACGACACCCATCCACGCCGAGGAGGACCTGGCACGAATGAGGAGTGACCGGCCATAGCAGCCGACAACAACGAGCCCCGGATCAACGACCGAATCCGCGCCCGCGAGGTGCGGCTGGTCGGACCCGACGGTGCCCAGATCGGAATCAAGCCCCTCCCAGAGGCCCTCACCATGGCCCGGGAGCTCGAGCTCGACCTCGTCGAGGTGGCCGACAAGGCCAACCCACCTGTCTGCCGGATCATGGATTACGGCAAGTACAAGTACGAGGCTGCGCAGCGAGCGAAGGAATCCCGGAAGAAGTCCACCAACGTGGTGGTCAAGGAGATGAAGTACCGGCCCAAGATCGGCGCCGGCGACTTCGACACCAAGACCAAGAAGGTGGAGCACTTCCTCTCGGAGGGTCACAAGGTCAAGGTCACGATCATGTTCCGGGGCCGGGAGATGCAGCATCCGGAGCTCGGTCGCAAGATCCTCGACCACGTGGCCGAAGCCGTCGCCGACCAGGGCCGGGTCGAGGTCTACCCCCGGCTCGACGGCCGCAACATGACGATGGTCCTCGGTCCCGACAAGAAGGCCCAGGCCGCCGCGGAGAAGCGGCGCCAGGCCGAAGCCGAGGAGTCCGTTGCCGCTTCGGTGGCGACAGATCCCGAGGCCGAGGAGTCGGCCCCCGCCCCGGTGGCGGCCGAGACCGCAACCGAGGAGTCGGTTCCCGTTCCGGCGGCAGCCGAGACCGCAACCGACAGCGACACCACCGGGGCCTGACCCCCGCAGCCCCACCGCCCGCTCCCGCGGGCCCCAGCGAACCCCGCCTCGCGGGCCTCAGTACGGAGACAGCCATGCCCAAGATGAAGACCCACAGCGGCGCCAAGAAGCGCTTCAAGATCACCGGCTCGGGCAAGATCACCCGCCGCAAGGCGAACCTGAACCACATCCTCGAGAAGAAGTCGCCGGCCCGGAAGCGTCGGCTCTCCGGCGACTTCGAGCTCGCCCCGGGCGATGCCGCCCGGGTCCGCCGCCAGCTCGGCATCTGATCTCTCCCCCGGAGCGCAGGCCGCGCTCCGGGTCACCCCCTCTCACGTACCGACGAAGGAGACTCCGATGGCCCGGGTCAAGCGCGCTGTCGCCAGCAAGAAGCATCGCAAGGCGACGCTCGAACGCGCCAAGGGGTACTACGGCAACAAGAGCCGTTCGTACCGCGCCGCCAACGAGCAGGTCATGCACTCGCTGCAGTACGCGTTCCGCGATCGGCGGGCCCGCAAGGGCGACTTCCGCCAGCTCTGGATCCAGCGGATCAACGCCGCCTGCCGCCTGAACGGCACCACCTACTCCCGCTTCATCGCCGGGCTCCGGCAGGCCGGGATCGAGGTCGATCGCAAGGTCCTCGCCGATCTCGCGGTCACCGATCCGGCGGCGTTCACCGCCCTGGTCGAGGCGGCCAACGCCTCCTCGGCCAGCGCCTGACGCAACCACGACGAGCCCCTGTGGCCGTCGAGCCGACACCGTTGTCGGCGACCAACCCACGTCTCGCCTCCCTACGGCGCCTCTCCGGGCGCCGTAGGGCGCGTCTGGAGGCTGGTCGCTTCGTGGTGGAAGGCCCGGTGCCGGTTGGCGAGGTCGTCGATGCCGGCGTCGTGCTCGACGAGCTCTACGTCGACGCGGAAACCTGGGCCGACGCCGCCGACGGTGCCCCGCTGAGAGCCGCGGTCGAGGCTGCCGCGGCGGCGGGCACACCGGTGTGGTCGCTGCCGCCCGGTGTGCTGGCCAGGGTCAGTGCCACGGTCACCCCCCAGGGCCTGCTCGCCGTCGCTCCTCGTCGCACCGTCGGCCTGGGCGACGTCTGCCTCGCTCCGGGGCCGGTCGTGGTTCTGGTCGACGTGGCCGACCCCGGCAACCTGGGCACCCTCGTGCGGGCCGCCGAGGCGGCGGGGGCGGCGGGGATCGTGGTCGCCGGTTCGGGTACCGACCCGTTCGGACCCAAGGCGGTGAGGGCCGCGGCCGGCTCCCTGCTGCGCCTGGCGGTGGCCGAGGTGGGCGACGCGGCAGCGGCCGTCCGAGCCATCGCCGCCGCCGGTCGTCGCGTCGTCGCCACCGTGGCCACGGGGGGCGAGGCCCCCGAGGACGTCGACCTCTCCGGCCCGATCGCGGTGCTGGTCGGGTCCGAGGCCCACGGGCTGCCGGCCGAGGTGGTCGCCGCCTCCGCCACCCGGGTCACGATCCCGATCGCGGCGACGGTGGAGTCGCTCAATGCCGCTGTCGCCGGAGCGGTGGTCCTGTTCGAGGCGGCCCGCCAGCGCCGCCTGACGGCCCCTCGTGCCGCCGCTGCCGCGCCGGTCGGAACCGATTGGACGACCGAACCCTCGACCGACAGGCTCGGAGACCGATGACCGACGACATCACCGAGACGCTGGAGCAGATCGGGGCGGAGGCGCCCGACCGCATCGCGGCGGCCGCCTCCCTCGACGAGCTCCGTGCCGTCGAGGCCGACCTGCTCGGCAAGAAGGGCGAGCTCACCGCCCTGAAGAAGGGCCTGGGTGCCCTCGGCCCCGACGAGCGACGGGCCGCCGGTCAGGCGATGAACGACGTGCGCGCTGCGGTCGAGTCGGCCCTCGCCGGGCGCCGTGACGCCCTGGAATCGTCGGAGCGAGCGCTCACGCTCGCCGCCGAGCGCCTCGATCTCACCGAGGTCGTCGACCACGCGAGCCGGGGAAGCCTTCACCTCGTCACCCAGACATGGGACCGTCTCGTCGACGTGTTCCTGGGCATGGGCTTCACCGTCGCCGAAGGCCCCGAGGTCGAGACCGACTGGTACAACTTCGAGGCCCTCAACATCCCCGCCGCCCACCCGGCCCGCGGCATGTGGGACACCCTCTACGTCGACCTGGGCGAGCCGGAGACGGTGGTGCTGCGCACCCACACGTCGCCCGTCCAGATCCGGGTGATGACCGACGGCGAGCCTCCCATCTACGCCGTGATGCCGGGTCGGGTGTTCCGGCGTGACACCGCCGATGCCTCGCACATGCCGGTGTTCCACCAGATCGAGGGCCTGGTCGTCGACCGGGGCATCTCCTTCGCCGACCTGGCCGGCACCCTCGAGGCGTTCACCACCGCCTACTTCGGCGGCGCCATCCACTCCCGGTTGCGGCCGTCGTACTTCCCGTTCACCGAGCCGTCGGCCGAGTACGACATCAACTGCCTGTTCTGCGAGGGCGCCGGGTGTCGCACCTGCGGCCAGACCGGGTGGCTCGAGCTGGGCGGCTGCGGGATGGTCCACCCCAACGTGCTGCGCAACGTCGATCTCGATCCCGAGGAGTGGACCGGGTTCGCCTTCGGGTTCGGCCTCGACCGCCTGGCTCTCATGCGCCACGGCGTCGACGACATCCGCGAGATGTACACCGGCGACGTCCGCTTCCTGGAGCAGTTCCCGGCATGAAGGTCCTCCTGTCGTGGCTGCGTGAGTTCGCGCCCTTCCCCGACGACGACCCGGTGGGCCTCGGCGACGTCATGAGCGACCTCGGCATGGCCGTCGAGTCGGTCGACCGCATCGGCGAGGGCCTCGACGGCATCGTCGTGGCCCGGGTGCTGGCCCTGCGGCCGCACCCCAACGCCGACAAGATCCAGCTGGTCGACGTCGACCTCGGTGACGGGGAGGCGCTGCAGATCTGCTGCGGTGCCTTCAACATGGCCGAGAGCGATCTCGTCCCCCTCGCCACCCTCGGCACGGTGATGCCCGGCGGCATGGAGATCGCCCGGCGCAAGCTCCGCGGCGAGTGGTCGAACGGCATGCTCTGCTCGGGCAAGGAGCTCGGTCTCGGCGACGACCACTCCGGCATCCTCGTGCTCGATTCGTCCGACGTCGGCGGCCCCGCGCTCGGCACGCCGATCACCGAGGCGCTCGGGATCACACCCGACGTGCTCTACGACCTCGAGATCAACCCCAACCGGCCCGATGCCATGTCGGTCGCCGGAGTGGCCCGCGACCTCGCCGCCCGGCTGCACCTGCCCTTCGCCATCCCCGAACCGCAGATCGAGCTGGTCGCTGGCGACGCCGCCGAGCTGGTGTCGGTCGAGCTCCTCGATCCGGACCTGTGCGGTCGCTTCCACGCCCGGGTGATCGACGGCGTGCACATCGAGCCGTCGCCGCCGTGGATCGCTGAACGCCTCACCGCCCTCGGCATGCGGCCCATCAACAACGTGGTCGATGCCTCGAACTACGTGATGCTCGAGCTGGGCCAGCCCAACCACACGTACGACCTGGCGAAGCTCCCCGATGGCACCCTCCGTGTCCGCTGGGCGGTGGATGGTGACACCATCACCACCCTCGACGGGGTGGAGCGGGGCCTGGTGGCCGGTCGAGACGGCGTGATCACCGACGGCGCCGACGTGCCGGTGGGCATCGCCGGCGTGATGGGCGGGGCGTCGACCGAGATCTCCGACACCACCACGTCGGTGCTGCTCGAGTGCGCCTGGTGGCGTCCCATGGCCATCGCCGTGAGCTCCAAGTACCTCGGGTTGCGCTCCGAGGCCTCGGCCCGCTTCGAGCGCGGGGTCGACCCCGACGTGGTCGACCTGGCCGCTCGACGGCTGGCCGAGCTGCTGGCCCCGTCGGGGGCGCGTCTGGTCGAGGGTTCGGTGACCGCCGACGGCGAACTCCCCGACCGCAGCCCGGTGCGCGTTCGCGCCGATCGGGTGAACCGTCTGCTCGGCACCGAGCTCGAGCCGGCGGAGATACCGGCGCTGCTCGAACCGATCGGCTTCGTCGTCGAGCCAGCGGGGGAGCGCGACTTCCTGGTCACGATCCCGTCGTTCCGGTTCGACACCACCACCGAGACCGACATCGTCGAGGAGATCGCCCGCCACCACGGCTACAGCCGCATCCCCCGCCGGGTGCCCACGTCGACTCAGACGGGCTCCCTCTCGCCGGTGCAGCGCGATCGGCGGACGGTCCGCCAGGTGCTCGTGGGCCTCGGTATCCACGAGGCCATGCCCCTGCCCTTCCTCGCCCCGGGCGACCTGGCGTCCGCCGGCCTGCCGGGCGAGGCGGTCACGCTCACCAACCCTCTCGCCGCCGAGGAGTCCGTGCTGCGCACGTCGCTGCGGCCCGGGCTGCTGCGGGCAGTGGCCTACAACGAGTCGCACCGCACCGACGGGGTCTCGCTGTTCGAGATCGGCCAGGTGTTCGGCGTGCCCGCCCTCGGCGCGGTCCTGCCCGACGAGCGCGAGCACCTCGGTGTCGTGCTCGCTGGCCGCGAGGCGCCGGCCGCGGTCCAGGTGTGGGAGCTGGTGCACCGCACGCTCGGCCTGCCGTCGCCCGAGATCGACCAGGGTCGTGCCGTCGCCGGCCTGCACCCCGGCCGTGCCGCGGTGCTCACCTCCGGTGGTGTCGACGTGGGTGAGGTCGGGGAGATCGATCCCGGCGTGCTGGCCGCCCTCGGCATCCGCGAGCGGGTGGCGTGGCTGCAGGTCGACCTCGGAACCGTGCTCGGTCTGCCGCACGGCGAGCACCCCTACCGTCCGATCAGCCGTTACCCGTCGAGCGATCTCGACCTCGCCTTCGAGGTCGACGAGACGGTGCCCGCCGCCCGGGTCACCGCGGCGGTGCGGGACGCGGCGGGCGATCTGCTCGTCGACCTGCGCCTGTTCGACGTGTTCCGAGGTGCCCCGGTGCCCGAGGGGCATCGCAGCCTGGCCTACCGCCTACGGCTCCAGGCCCCGGACCGCACCCTGACCGACGACGACATCGCCTCGGTCCGCGATGCCGTCGCCGCCACGCTGGCGTCATCGCTCGACGCCACCCTCCGCGCCTGACCCCCGTCCCCCGAACTGGTAGGCAGTCGACAGGACGGGCCCGGTTGGATGCCCACCAGTTCGGGGAAGATTGCATAACCATGCATTGAGATGTATGATCTCCGGGTGATCGACGTCGGCATCATCGGAGCGTCCGGGTACACGGGAGCGGAGCTGCTGCGGCTGTGTGCCGCCCATCCCGAGCTGCGGGTCGTGTTCGCCACCGGCGACAGCCAGGCCGGAACGGCCCTCGCCGAGCTCTACCCGAGCCTGGCCGCCGCCTACCCGGGCCTGACGTTCGACCGCTACGAGCCGGCCCTGCTCGATCAGGTCGACCTCGTCTTCTGCGGACTGCCGCACGGCGCGTCGCAGGCGTTGATGCCGGCGGTGCGGGAGAAGGTCAAGTGGGTCGTCGACCTGGCCGCCGACTTCCGGCTCCAGGACGCCGACCTCTACCCCGACTGGTACGGCGAGGCGCACACCGCCCCCGAGCTCCTCCCCGGTTTCGCGTACGGCCTGCCCGAGCTGTTCCGGTCCGACATCGCCGGTGCCAGCGCCGTCGCCACGCCCGGTTGCTATCCCACTGCCGCGGCCCTGGCCGTCGCACCGCTGGTGCGCAACGGCCTGGTGGAGACCTCCGGCATCGTGGTCGATGCGGCGTCGGGCGTGTCGGGGGCCGGTCGGCCGGCCAAGCCCAACACCACGTTCTGCACCGCCGACGAGGACTTCACCGCCTACGGCCTGCTCACCCACCGCCACACCCCGGAGATGGAGCAGTCCGTGGCCCGGCTGGCCGGCGTCGACGCCGGCTCGGTGAGCGTGCTGTTCACGCCCCACCTCGCTCCCATGAACCGGGGGATGCTCGCCACCTGCTACCTCCGGCCGCTCGGATCACACACCACCGCCGAGCTGCTCGAGCTGTACCGCAGCACCTACGCCGACGAGCCGTTCGTGGTCGTCACCGACGGCTCCCCGTCCACCAAGGCCTGCCTCGGTGCCAACACCGCCCACATCACCGTGCGGGCCGACGCCCGGACCGGCTGGCTGGTGGCCATCGCCGCCATCGACAACCTCACCAAGGGCGCCTCGGGTCAGGCCGTGCAGTGCGCCAACATCCTCGCCGGCCTGCCCGAGGGCGCCGGCCTCTCCCTCACCGGGGTGTACCCATGAGCGAGCGCAGCGAGCGACCAGCAAGCACTGCCGTGAGCGCTCATCGTGGCACCGTCGTGCGGGTGCTCCCGCTAGAAGGGTCGGTGCCCGGATGAGCGTCACCGCTGCGCGGGGGTTCGTCGCCGCCGGCATCGCCGCCGGCATCAAGGCCTCGGGCGACCCCGACCTCTCGCTGGTGGCCACCGCCGACGGCCGGGCCGTGCCCGCTGCCGGTGTGTTCACCCGCAACCTGATGACCGCCGCTCCGGTGCGGGTCACCCGCGAGCACCTCCGGACCGACGCCGGCGCGGCGGCCGCGGTGGTGCTCAACAGCGGCAACGCCAACGCCGCCACCGGTGAGGCGGGGATGCGCGATGCCGAGGAGATGTGCGCCCGTGTCGCCGCCGAGCTCGGCGCCGACCGCCACGAGGTGCTGGTCTGCTCGACCGGCCTGATCGGCATCCCCATGCCCATCGAGGTGATCAGCGCCGCCATCCCCGCCCTCGTCGCTGCCCGTTCGGCCGACGGAGGAGACGCCGCGGCGCGCGCCATCATGACCACCGACACCCAGCCCAAGCAGGTCGTGGTCCACGGCGACGGCTTCACGGTCGGGGGGATGGCCAAGGGCGCGGCCATGCTCTCTCCCAACATGGCGACGATGCTGGCGGTGCTCACCACCGACGCCGCCGCCACCCCCGCCCAGCTGAAGGCGGCTCTGGTCGACGGAGTGGCCGGCTCGTTCAACACCCTCGACGTCGACGGCTGCACCTCCACCAACGACACCGTGCTGTTGCTGGCGAGCGGCCTGGCCGGGACGGTCCCCGACGCCGCGCTGGCCGCCGCGGTCGCCGAGGCCTGCGCCTCGCTGGCTTCGCAGATGGCCGGCGATGCCGAGGGCGCCACCAAGGTGGTGCGGTTCCAGGTCACCGGCGCCCACGATGACGCCCAGGCCCTGATCGGTGCCCGGGCGGTGGCCCGCAGCCAGCTGGTGAAGTGCTCGTGGTACGGCCACGACCCGTACTGGGGTCGCATCGCCAGCGACCTCGGCGCTGCCGGCATCGGCTTCGACCCCGAGCTGGTGAGCGTCTGCTACGGCGGCGTGAAGGTGTGCGCCGGCGGTGTGACCATCGATCACGACACCGAGGCCGTCGCTGCCCACATGGCTGGGCGCCACCTCGACATCGTGGCCGACCTCGGGCTGGGCTCCGGTCGGGCCCAGGTCCTGACCAACGACCTCACCCACGCCTACGTCGACGAGAACATGGGGACGTCGTGAGCGCGGCGACAGAACCGACGCAGCCACCCCCGGCCAAGGCCGGGGCCGCCGATCCGCTCGCCCCGGCCGCCTCCGCGGTGGCCACCGCCGAGGTCCTCATCGAGGCGCTGCCCTACATCCGCGAGTTCTGGGGCACCACCGTCGTCGTGAAGTACGGCGGCAACGCCATGACCGACCCGGCGTTGGCCGACACCTTCGCCGCCGACGTCGTGCTCCTGCAGTCGGTTGGCATCCGCGTCGTGGTCGTCCACGGTGGCGGTCCCCAGATCGGCGATCTCATGGACCGGCTGGGCATGCAGCCCGAGTTCCGCGACGGTCTGCGGGTCACCGACGCCGAGACCCTCGACATCGCCCGCATGGTGCTCGTCGGAAAGGTCAACCGGGAGATCGTCGCTGCCATCAACACCCACGGCCCGCTGGCGGTGGGCCTTTCGGGCGAGGACGCCGGGCTGATCCAGGCGTCGCTGCGCGACCCCGACCTCGGCTTCGTGGGCGACGTGACCAAGGTGAATCCCGCCATCGTCGAGTCGCTGCTGGCCCAGAACCTGATCCCTGTGGTGTCGACCATCGGCGCCGACCTGCTCGGGCAGGCCTACAACATCAACGCCGACGCCGTCGCCGGTGCGCTGGCCGGCGCCCTGGGCGCCGAGAAGGTCATCTACCTCACCGACATCGCCGGGCTCCTGCGAGACGTCGACGATCCCGCCAGCCTCATCGCCACCACCGACACCGCCGAGATCGCACAGCTGATCGCCAGCGGGGCCCTGTCGGGCGGGATGATCCCCAAGATCCAGGCCTGCCTGGACGCCCTCGGTCGGGGGGTCACCTCCGCCCACCTGCTCGACGGTCGCGTCCCCCACGTCGTGCTGCTCGAGCTGTTCACCCACGCCGGCGTCGGCACCATGATCACCACCGCTCCGGAGGGCCTTTCGTGACCGCTGTCCGCCCCGCCTCCGACACCGGTCTCGGGCGTCGCCACGCCGAGGCCATGGGCGCCGCCCCCGGCCTCGACCACTGTCCGATCATGCCCACCTACGCCCCGCCGATGGTGGAGTTCGTCCGCGGCTCGGGCTGCCGGCTGTGGGACCGCGACGACAAGGAGTACCTCGACTTCCTCGCCGGTATCGCCGTCTGCGGTCTCGGCCACGCCCATCCCGAGGTCGCCGACGCCGTGGCCGAGCAGGCCCGCACCCTCGTGCACGTCTCCAACCTCTACGGCACGGTGCCCGGCGCCGAGGTGGCGATCACCCTCGATCGGCTCCTGGGTGGCGGTGGCCAGGTGTTCTTCTCGAACTCCGGTGCCGAGGCCAACGAGTGCGCCATCAAGCTGGCGCGCAAGTGGGGCGGCCACGGCCGCTACCAGGTCGTCAGCGCCTTCGGGTCGTTCCACGGTCGCACGCTCTCGACGCTGCACGCCACCGGCCAGCCCGCCAAGTGGGAGGCGTTCCAGCCGCTGCCCGAAGGCTTTCGCCACGTGACGTGGAACGACCTCGATGCGCTCGAGTCCGCCATCGACCCGTCGGTCGCCGCCGTGCTCCTCGAGCCGGTGCAGGGGGAGGGCGGCGTGAACCCGGCGACCGCCGAGTACTTCGAGGGCGTCCGGCGGCTGTGCGACGAGCGGGGCGTGCTGTTCATGGTCGACGAGGTCCAGACCGGCCTCGGTCGGACGGGGGAGTGGTTCGGGTTCCAGCACTTCGGGGTCGAGCCCGATGTGGTCACCATGGCCAAGGCCCTCGGCAACGGCATGCCCATCGGGGCGTGCTGGGCTCGGCGGGAGGTCGCCGCCGTGTTCGAACCGGGCGATCACGCCACGACCTATGGCGGGCAGCCCCTCGCCGCTTCGGCGGCGCGGGCGACACTCGCCGTCATGGAGCGCGAGAACATCCCGCAGCGTGCCGAGCGCGCTGGCAGCCGGCTGCGCCAGCTCCTGCTCGACGTGCCGGAGGTGGTCGAGGTGCGGGGCCTGGGTCTGCTCCTCGCCGCACAGTTGGCCGACGGCATCGATGCCCGCCCGGTGGCGGCCGCCGCGCTCGAAGCCGGCCTCATCGTCAACGCCGTCTCGCCGACGTCGCTGCGGCTCGCCCCGCCGTTGGTGGTGTCCGACGACGAGCTCGACGAGGCCGTCGCCGTGCTCACCGCCGTGCTCGCCGACCAGCTCGACGGTGACGGCGCCCCGGCCGCGGGGGTGGCCCGGTGAGGCACCTCCTCGAGATCGACGACGTCAGCCGCGACGAGCTGAAGGAGATCCTCGCCTTCGGTGCGGCGCCGGTCGCGCCCCGTTCGCTCGAGGGGCTCGGCATGGCGCTGCTCTTCGAGAAGCCTTCGGCCCGCACGCGCAACTCGATGGAGATGGCTGTCGTCCAGCTCGGCGGACACCCCCTCACCATCCGCACCGACGAGGTCGGACTCGACACCCGCGAGACCGTGGAGGACATCACCCGCACGCTGTGCTGCTACCACGCCGCCATCGGCGCCCGGGTCTTCGAGCACTCCAAGCTCGAGCGGATGGTGGCCGTCTCGAGCGTGCCCGTCGTGAACATGCTCTCCGACGACGGTCACCCTCTCCAGGCCCTGGCCGACGTGCTGACCCTGGCCGAGGAGTTCGGCGAGCCAGGGGGGAACGCCACCGACGCCCTCGAGGGCCGCTCGATCGCCTATGTGGGCGACGGCAACAACGTGACGCGGAGCCTGGCCCTCGCCGCCGGGATGCTGGGGATGGACGTGCGCATCGCCACCCCGAGGGGATACGAGATGTCCCAGGCCGACCTCGATCGGATGAGCAGCGCCGGCGTCACGCCGCTGTGCACCTACGACCCGGCCGAGGCGGTGGCGGGGGCCGACGCGGTGTACACCGACGTGTGGGCCTCGATGGGCCAGGAGGCCGAGGCCGACGCTCGCCGGGAGGCCTTCGCCGGGTTCACCGTCGACCACGCCCTCATGGCCGTGGCGGCGGAGGACGCCGTCTTCCTGCACTGCCTGCCTGCCCACCGGGGCGAGGAGGTCTCCACCGAGGTGCTGGAGGGCGACCAGAGCAGGGTGTGGTTGCAGGCGGCCAATCGGATGCACGCGGCGCGTGGCGCCCTGGCCTGGCTGATGGAGCACCGATGACCGACCGCGCCAAGGAGGGAGCGCCGAAAGAGGCCACCAAGCTGGGCAAGACGCAGCGTCAGCACCTCGTGGCCAAGCTCATCGAGGCCCAGGCCGTGTCCAACCAGGCGGCGCTGGTCGACCTGCTCGCCGTCGAGGGCGTGGTGGCGACCCAGGCCACCGTGTCGCGCGATCTCGAGGACCTCGGCGCCATCAAGATCCGCATGCCCGGCGGCGACACCGCCTACGCCATTCCCGCCCTCCCCAAGGAGCAGCGGGCACCCGAGGACCACCTGCGCCGGGTCTTCGGTGACTGGGTCGTGGAGGTGGCACACTCCGACAACCTCGTCGTGGTGCGCACGCCTCCCGGCTCGGCCCACGTCGTCGCCTCCGCGCTCGACCGCTCCGGCACCCCTGGGGTGCTCGGTACCGTCGCCGGCGACGACACCATCCTGGTGATCGTCGAAGCCGACCTCGGCGGCGCCGCCATGGCCCACACGTTGAGCGAGCTAGCCGGTCTCTGAGCCCGCACCCCTGACTCCCCCCACCACCCGAACCCGAAGGAACGACGAACATGGCGAAGCGAGTGGTCCTGGCCTACAGCGGCGGGCTCGACACGTCGGTGGCCGTGCGCTGGATGATCGAGAACTACGGCGTCGAGGTCATCACTGTCGCCTGCAACCTCGGTCAGGAGGGCGACTGGGAGGGCCTGCAGGCCAAGGCCTTCGCCGCCGGTGCCATCGAGGCCATCGTCGTCGACTGCCGCGAGGAGTTCGCCCGGGACTTCCTCGCTCCTGCGCTCAAGGCCAACGCCCTCTACGAGGGGCGTTACCCGCTCGTGTCGGCGCTGTCGCGCCCGGTGATCGTGCGCCACCTGGTGGCGGCCGCTCGCTACCACGGCGCCGATGCCGTGGCCCACGGTTGCACCGGCAAGGGCAACGACCAGGTGCGCTTCGAGGTCGCCACCCGGGCCCTGGCCCCCGACCTCGAGATTCTGGCTCCGGTGCGGAACTGGGGCATGACCCGCGAGATGTCGATCGAGTACGCCGAGGCCCACGACATCCCGGTGCTCGCCACCAAGGAGAAGCTGTACTCCATCGACGACAACCTCTGGGGCCGTGCCATCGAGTGCGGCGAGATGGAGGACCCGTGGTCGCGCCCGCCGGAGGGCGTGTGGAGCATGACCACCGTCAAGGCGTCCGAGGCGCGCGAGGTCACCGTCGGGTTCGAGCAGGGCGTGCCGGTGACGGTCGACGGCGTCGCCATGCCCCTGCACGAGCTGGTCGTGGCCATGAACGAGATCGTCGGTGCCTTCGGCTGGGGTCGCCTCGACATGGTCGAGAACCGGCGGGTCGGCATCAAGAGCCGTGAGACCTACGAGGCGCCCGGCGCCCTGGCCCTGATCGAGGCCCACAAGGACCTCGAGTCGATCACCCTCGAGCGCGACCTCACCCACGAGAAGCAACGACTCGAGGGGCGCTACGCCGACCTCGTCTACGACGGCATGTGGTACTCGCCGCTCAAGGAGGCCCTCGACGCGTTCGTGGAGTCGACGCAGCGCTACGTCAGCGGCGAGGTGCGGCTGCGCCTGGAGCCGGGGCGCTGCTACGTCGTCGGTCGCCGGAGCCCGCACTCGCTCTACGACTACGGCCTGGCCACCTACGACGCCGCCGACCGGTTCCGGCACGCCGATTCGGAGGGCTTCGTGCGGCTGTGGGGTCTCAGCGTCCAGACCTGGGCCAGCACGCAGGGGGCCGAGTGACCACTCCCGACGAGCCCACCGCGGACGTGGGCGGCGATGGGGGTGGGGCTCCGCTGTGGCA
>DATDIY010000052.1:0-13291 GCA_036520815.1 Acidimicrobiales bacterium | reverse complement strand
AAGGGGCGCCCCGGGGGGCGCCCCTTCGATGACAGCGACGATGACGGGCGGACCCGTCAGGACCGTCGGATCAGAAGTCCTCCATGCCGCCGGGCATACCGCCGGCAGCCGCCTCGGGCTTGTCGGCGATGACAGCCTCGGTGGTGAGGAACAGGGCTGCGATGGAGGCGGCGTTCTGCAGCGCGGAACGCGTGACCTTGGCGGCATCGATGATGCCGGCCTTCACCAGGTCCTCGTACTCGCCGGTGGCGGCGTTGAGGCCCTCGCTCGGGGTGTCGAGGTGACGCACCCGCTCCACGACCACGCCGCCCTCGAGCCCGGCGTTGGTGGCGATCTGCTTGATCGGCTCCTCCAGGGCGTGGGCGACGATGCGGGCACCGGTGGCCTCGTCGTGGGGGAGGTCCTTGGCGATGTCGAGCACCCGGGCCTGGGCCCGGAGCAGGGTGACGCCACCGCCGGCGACCACGCCTTCCTCGATGGCGGCCTTGGTGGTGCTGACCGCGTCCTCGATGCGGTGCTTCTTCTCCTTGAGCTCCACCTCGGTGGCGGCGCCGACCTTCAGCACCGCGACACCGCCGGAGAGCTTGGCCAGGCGTTCCTGGAGCTTCTCGCGGTCGTAGTCGGAGTCGGTCTTCTCGATCTCGGCCTTGATCTGGGCGACCCGGCCGTTCACGTCGTTGCTGTCGCCGGAGCCCTCGATGACGGTGGTCTCGTCCTTGGTCACGACGACCTTGCGGGCCTGGCCGAGCAGGTCGAGCGTGGTGTTCTCGAGCTTGAGGCCGACGTCCTCGGTGATGACCTGGCCACCGGTGAGGATGGCGATGTCCTGGAGCATGGCCTTGCGGCGGTCACCGAAACCGGGAGCCTTGACGGCCACGGCGTTGAACGTGCCCCGGATCTTGTTGACCACGAGGGTGGCGAGGGCCTCGCCCTCGATGTCCTCGGCGACGATCACGAGGGGCTTGCCCGACTGCATGACCTTCTCGAGCACCGGCACGAGGTCGCGCACGGCGGTGATCTTGGAGCCGACGAGGAGGATGTACGGGTTCTCGAGGACAGCTTCCATCCGCTCGGCGTCGGTCACGAAGTACGGCGAGATGTAGCCCTTGTCGAAGCGCATGCCCTCGACGAGGTCCATCTCCATACCGAAGGTGTTGGACTCCTCGACGGTGATGACGCCGTCCTTGCCGACCTTGTCGATGGCCTCGGCGATCATCGAGCCGATCTCCGGGTCGGCCGACGAGATGCCGGCGACCTGGGCGATCTGGCTCTTGTCCTCGACCTCGACAGCGACGTCGCGGATGCCCTCGACGGCGGCGGCGACCGCGGCCTCGATGCCCTTCTTCAGCGACATCGGGTTGGCGCCGGCGGCCACGTTGCGGAGGCCCTCGCGGACCATCGACCAGGCCAGCACGGTGGCGGTGGTGGTGCCGTCACCGGCGACGTCGTCGGTCTTCTTGGCGACCTCCTTGACGAGCTCGGCCCCGATGCGCTCGTAGGGGTCCTCGAGCTCGATCTCCTTGGCGATGGAGACACCGTCGTTGGTGATCGTCGGCGCGCCCCACTTCTTGTCGAGGACCACGTTGCGGCCCTTGGGGCCGAGGGTGACGCGCACGGCGTCGGCGAGCTGGTTCATGCCCCGCTCGAGCGCGCGGCGTGCTTCCTCGTCGAACGAGATGATCTTCGACATGGGCTGGTTCCCTCCGTTGGGTGTTCGCAGCTGGTGTTCGGGCGTGTCCGGACCGGGCGGCACGACCGGGCCGTGTTCGGACCGGTCGGACTCGGACCTCCCGACCGTCGACGATGCCGTGCGCACTCTCGTGCGGTTAGCACTCGCGGTCGGAGACTGCTAACAGGAAACCACCGGGAGAGCACAACTGCAACCCGCGGTCGTGACGGAGGGCTCAGGTCGCCTGATGCTCCATCGTCTGCACCCACGCCCGGAAGTGGTCGATCCTCAGGTCCTCGAGGCAGCCGCGCAGCTGGCGCTGGTCGGCCCGATCGAGCGAGGGCCGGAACTGCGCGGTGTAGAGATCGCGGTCGTCATCGACCAGCACGACGCTGTCGTCCACGACCGTGGAACCGACCTCGAGGTGGCAGAGCTGGAACAGGGCCTCGACCAGCTCCCCCTCGTCGTGCTCGGCCTGGCTCTGACGTTCCACCCGCACGGTCACGAGCAGACCCGAATCGGGATCGACCGGTTGGTGGCGGGTGAGCGTGTTGTCCAGCGCCCACTTCACGCCCAGGCCGACCACTGCGACCAGCAGGAGGGCCACGACCAGGGCGGCGACGGGCACCCGGCGCTTCGGTCGGCCGTTCCGGGTCGCGGTCACGGGCCCGGGCGGGGACCGTGGCGACCGGTCAGGAGCAGCCAGAGGTCGTCGCGCTCGCCCGAGGAGAGATCCTCGGCGAAGAGCACGCCCTCAGGCGGTACCAGACCGTCACGGGGCGGAGCGATGGAGCGCAGGTCGTCGGCCAGACGTCCCTCCCGGTTCGACGAGGTCACCGACCGGCGGGCGACCTGGTCGATCAACCAGAGCGCACCGGAGATGATCACTCCGCCCCCGATGAGCATCGTGACGAACACGTTGGTGCGGCCCATCGATTCGCGCAGCCAGGCGAAATGGTCGTTCGGCGCCGGCCGGGTGCCCACCAGGCGGTGACGGATCAGGTCGCGATCCCGTTCGGCCTCGAGGCGGGCACCGAGGTCCTTCAGCCGGCCGAGCACGAGCACGCCGACGAGGGCGACCTCGACGGCGACGAAGCCCACGGTCATCCAGACCGCGCGGCTCCACTCCCAGGCGTACAACGCCTGCCCCGCCAGCAACCCGGCCACCACGAGGGTGATGACCAGTACGAGGACAATCAGCTTCCTCACGATCGCTCCCCTCCCTCTCGCAGGATCGTCACTGCACCGGTCGTTCCGTCGACCTCGACGACAGCACCCTCGTCGAGTCGGGCGGTGGCACCCGGCGAGCCGACCACGGTGGCCACCCCTGCCTCCCTCGCCAGGATCGCCAGGTGGGCCAGCGGGCTCCCGGACTCGGCTACCAGACCACTGAGGCGGGGCACCACGGCGCTCAATTCGGGGACGAGGTGGCGTACGACCAGCACGGTGCCCGGCTCGGCGTCGGCGGGATCGTGGACGACCCGACCCTGCGCCTTCCCGCCGCCGGCGCCAGTCCCGTCGCCCGACGCGGCGTCGACGGGAACCGGTCGTCCCTCGGCGTCGAGCCGGAAGCGGGCAGGAAGCGCGGGAGCCTCGTCGATCGAGCGGTTGCGGTCGCGCAGGAACCGACTGGGAGCGGGCACGGCGGTACCGGCGACGACCTCGGCCAGCTCGTCGAAGTGCAGTGCGGCGATCGCCTCGACGTCGTCGATGCGCCCGGCGGCGACCAGCCGCTCACCGAGGCGGTGGGCGGCCCGGACCGTGAGCTCCTGCACCCAACGGACTCGGAGCCGCAACGCCTCGCGCAGCACCGCCGCTTCGTCGTCGACGGCTTCCGGCGGGAGCGGAGGCGCCAACGCGTCGAGGTGTCGCGGCAGCGTCACCCCGTCGAGCCGCGGACCGGTGAGAGCCAGGACGACGGGGGTGCGAGCGATGATCTCGTCGTCGCTCAGTCCGTCCCGTCGTCCCGCGATGAGCGATCGCATCGCCACCGAGACCCCTGTGAGACGGGCGCCCTCGCCACTCACGAGGAAGCCCATGAGGATCTCGTGGGCGTGCAGCGACCGCAACAGGTCCCGGCTCCGGTCGAGCAGCCCGACCAGCTGACGCTCCGACAACGGCTCGAGCAGGCCGACGTCTCCCAGGAGCCCGTCGGTGTCCTGCACGACGTCGCGGGCGATCGCCGCCAGCGCGCCGCGCAGACGCCCGACCCGCCACGTGCCCCAGGCCCGGCGGCTGTAGTCCTTGAACCAGAGCCAGCCCCAGCGACGACCGGGTCGCTCTCCCGCGGTCAGCTCCAGATCGATGGCGACCCTGCCCGCGACGGAGACGATCAGTGGGCGTTCGGCCAGTTCGCGGTGGCTGGCCATCGCCGCCAACCGCAGGGCATCGCGCAGACCTTCACGTAGCGGCTCGACCCACAGCGTCTCCTCGAGAGGGTGGAGCGGGTCTGGGAAGGTCTCCGCGACGGGCCCACTGCCATAGACCGGGCCGACAGGGGCACCTCGCACCTCGGTGGTGACCGGTCGCGACTGCAGCAGGTGGAGAGTGCCGTCAGTCGCCAGGAGGAACTCCACGTCCTGGGGGCTCCCGAACAGTTCGCCGGCGCGCAGCACCATCGCCGCCAGCTCGGCGCACACCGCCCGAGACAGCCGGCCGCCCTCCTCCGAGCCGTCGACTCGGAGGATGCGACCGTCGCGATCGAGCAGGTGGCGCATCCCTTCGACCCGCCCGCTCACGACCGCGTCGGGCCCTTCCTCTGAGCACACCGCGACCAGACGGTCGGACCGGCCCGAGACCGGCTCGATGCCGAAGCACACGCCCCCGACGCCGTCGACCATGGGCTGGACGAGCACGGCGACCGGCGGCGCCACCGCGATGCCGTCCTGCTCGGCGACCTGCTCGCCGGAGCGCGCCACCGACTCGACAGCCGCGGCGAGGGCGGCGTCGTCGGGCAGCGAGCCGACCGACAGGAACCGGCCGGCCATCGAGTGCTCGGCGGTGTCCTCGGCCGGTGACGACGACCGTGCGATCAACGGACCGTCACCGAGATGACGGCGGATCTCGGCGATCAACGGCGATGTCGGCGTCAGCCCGGACACCGGCGCGCCCACCGCCACGACGACCCCGGGCAGTGTCGGCAGGCCGGCGGCCGCGGCCCGATGGAGCGCCGCAGCCTTGCCCCCCACGACCTCCGCATCACCGGCGAGCGGGTCGGCCAACGGCACGAGCGCCTGCGTCCGCACCGGCCCGCGGCCGCGCGGAGACGGGCAATCCGGCTCCGGCGACGGTGTCGACATGGCTGTGTGGCTCATTGCCGCCCCCTCTACCCGAAACCTCTGGCAGGCAGCCCCTCGGAGCAGTGTCGCACGACGTGGATCGGGCCCGCCAAAGTCCTACCCTGGGTGTCCGACTCACGATCCCAGGAACGGATCCGCTCGTGGACAAGATCACCCGCCGGCGCTTCATCGCGGGCGGTATCGGTGCCGTCGGGGCTGTGGCCGTCGGCGGCCTCCTGGTCGACCAGGCGTGGCCCTTGTTGGCCCGGGAGGACCTGATCCCCGGGAAGGCTCCGGAGAAGACGCTCACGCCGAACGCGTGGGAGGAGACACCGGACCAGCTGACGTTCGCCGCCATCGGCGACAACGGCAGCGGGGGGCGCCAGGCCATGGCGGTGGCGGGCCAGATGGCCGACACCTACGCGCTCCGCCCCTACGGGCTGGTCTGCCTCCTCGGCGACATCTGCTACTACGGCGACATCCGCGACCGGTTCCACGACGTGTTCGAGGAGCCCATGGAACCCCTGATCGAAGCGGGCGTGCGCTTCGAGCTGTCCATCGGGAACCACGACGGCAACCTGGACGCGAGCGGAAGCTCGCTCGAGGAGATCGAGGCCGAACTGGCCTTGCTGGGAACGCCTGGTCGCTACTACACGACCAGCCACGGTCCGGTGGACTTCTTCTACCTCGACTCGAACGAGCCCGACCTGATCGGACAGGAGCAGCTCGACTGGTTCGATGCCGCCCTCGAGGCGTCCGACAACATGTGGAAGGTGGTGTGCGTGCACCACCCGCCCTACTCCTCGGGGTGGTACGGCTCCACGCCGGGTGAGGCCGAGAAGCTGTCGCCGATCCTGTCGAAGCACGCCGTCGACCTGGTGATGTCGGGCCACGACCACCACTACGAGCGGATCGTGCCCATCGACGGGACGACCTACGTCGTCAGCGGTGGCGGCTGCAAGACCACCCCGGTGACCCCGAGCGAGATCACCGCCGTCGCCGAGTCGACCCTCGAGTTCGTGCACTTCACCGTCGACGGCGACCGCCTGACCGGCGAGGCGATTCGACCGAACGGCAGCCTGGTCGACCGGTTCGAACTGCGGGCGAGGGAGGGCCGATGAAGCCGGGTCCCGTCGCCAAGGGTCTGGCGGTGGTCTACGCCCTCGTCGACGCCGCCGTGATCGTCGCACCCGCGGTGTCGGTGCGGGCGACCGGGCAACGGGTCGGGATCGAGGGCGAGTACGACGTCGATCTCCTGCTCGCCAGCGTCATCATCGGCACCATCCACGCCGTGATCGCGTGGCGCCGCCTGGTCGACGAGGAGCGGGCCGCCGAGCGGGCCATCGACGTGTGGCTCGCCTCGATCGACGCCCTCGTCGTGCTGGCGTTCTGCTCGACCTTCCTCATCACCGCGGTGCTGCTCGGCTTCACCGACATCCACGCCCTTCTCGCGGCGCGGGGAGCCCCGGTGGTGCTGCTCTGGGCGGCCATGTCGCTCGTGGCCGTGGTGCTCTCCGAGGTGACCGGCCGCCTCGTCTACCGGTGGCTCGAGCCCGCGCACCCGGTGGAGCACCACCTCCTCCACCTCGGCGAGTCGCAGGACGAACGGGACTCGCTGGACGAGCCGGAGAGCGTCAGCCTCCCGCGACCGCCTGCATGATCGACACGGTCGCCCCGGAGGGCACCGCGGTGCCGAGCCCGTCCATGAAGCGCACGTCGTCGTCGTCCACGAACACGTTGACGTAGCGCACTAGCTTCCCCTCGTCGTCGAGGAGCTTGGCCGTGAAGCCGGGGTGCGAGGCCTCGAGGGCGTCGAGGACCTCGGCGACCGTCCCTCCCTCCACCGACACCGTCGACTGCCCGGCAGTCATGGTGCGGAACACGGGTGGGACGCGGACGGTGACGCTCATGGTTCGATCCTCGGGCTCGAGCGATGGACGCTCGGGAGCCTAGCGAGTGGTGGCCCGGGCCCGACCGTGCGACGGGCCGGATCGGGGGTCACGCGCTGTTCACGCCACCGACCTTGCCAGAGCTGGGGCAGGCCGGGGACGATGGGCTCGATGATCCCGTCGCACGTACGTACCCACGACGCCGATGACTTCGCCATCGACGCCCTCGTGGCGGCGAAGGGATCCGCCTCCGTGTCGGTCTGCCTCCCCGCCCGCAACGAGGAGACGACCGTCGCCCAGATCGTGACCGCCATCCGCACCCGTCTCGTGGAGCGCCTCGGGCTGGTCGACGAGATCTTGGTGGTCGACGACCACTCCACCGATCGCACCCAGGAGGTGGCCGCAGGGGCTGGCGCCCGTGTGGTCACCGCCGCCGATGTGCTGCCCGAGCACGGCCGGGGGCACGGAAAGGGCGGCGCGCTCTGGAAGTCCCTGCACGCGTCGAGCGGCGACATCGTCGTGTGGATCGACGCCGACCTGCGGGACTTCGACACCCGGTTCGTCACCGGGTTGCTCGGCCCGGTGCTGGTCGACCCCCGCATCGACTTCGTGAAGGGCTTCTACGAGCGGCCCATCGACGGCCAGGCCCGAGGCGGTGGACGCGTGACCGAGCTGGTCGCCCGCCCCATGCTCACCCTCTTGTTCCCCCAGCTCGCCGGCGTGGTGCAGCCGCTGTCGGGCGAGTACGCCGGCAGGCGATCGGTGCTCGAGCAGGTGCCGTTCGTCGACGGGTACGGGGTCGACGTGGGTCTCCTGATCGACGTGGCCGAGCGATCCGGAGTCGGGGCCATCGCCCAGGTCGACCTCGGCCGCCGGGTCCACCGGAACCGACCGCTCGACGAGCTCTCCCCGATGGCCGCCCAGGTGATGCAGGCGATCCTGCGCCGGGCGGCCCCGGACATCACACCGGAGCGCGTCGTGATGACGCCCCCGGAGTTCGATCCCGTCGAGATCGTCTACCGCGAGCGGCCGCCGCTGGCCACCCTCGAGGAGTACCGGGCCACCCACCTCTCCTGACGGCCCGGCCTCCCCAGGAGACCGTTCTCAGGCCACGACCACCGGCGTGCCGAGAGGGAGCAGCTCGTTCAGCTGGGTGACCACGTCGTTGGGCACGCGGACGCATCCGTTCGACACCGGGTTCCCGATCGACGAGGTGTCGTTCGTTCCGTGGATCCCGACCTGGCCGTCCCCGCCGGCGAACTCGGTGAGCACCTCGGAGTGCGCCGAGAGGCCGAAGGCGAACGGTCCGTATGGTCCCGATGCGCTCCCGGTCGCCAGCTTGTCGACCACGAAGAAGGTGCCCGTCGGTGTCGGTGTGGCCGAGGCCCCGACGGCGACCGGCGCCTCGAGCACGACGGCACCGGCATCGGTGACGACGAGGCGACGGGCCTCGAGGTCGACGAGCACGGCCATGGTGACGCGACGGACCTCGACCCCGTCGGAGCGGATCCAACCGGTCGATTCGTTGGGACGGGTCGGCAGTTGCACCTCGAGCCAGCCGGGGACACTGTCGTCGACGACGACCAGGGCGAGGGGGGAACCGAACTCCGTGCGGGCCGGGAGGACCTGGTCGGGCCTCGACGCGTCGGGGGCGGCGAAGACCTCGGTGTCGACGACGGGACGGGCCACCGACGTCTCCTCCAAGGCGGAGGCGGATCGTCCGCTCGCGGCCGGCCCCGCGCCCGAGGATGAGCAGGCGGCCACGCCGAGCAGCGCCGGCACGAGCAGGACCAGCAGGAGCCAGTGGAACCGCCCGACGGGACGTCGACTCGACCTCTCCTCGGCGGGGTGGGCGACGGTTGTGGATGCGGTGGGATCGGCGATGGTCACGGTGACCTCCAGGTGTCCGGGGCCGGACGCTCCGACCCTCACCGCTCCTGACGCCGGTACCTGGCACCGCTTACACCCGGCACCGCTTAGACCCGGCACCTCGTCCGGACGCGACGAGGGCCCCGCAGCTGCGGGGCCCTCGGGGGATCGGGTGTCGGCTGCCGAGCGGACGGCAGCGATGGCGTCAGCCGGTGAAGGTCGGATGGGCCACCACGGCGTCGTCGACCCCGGCGTCGTCGTCCTCGTCCTCGTGGTCCGGCTCGGGCTGGGCCTCGGGGAGGTCGTCGTCCGGCTCGGGCTCCGGGGTGGGATCGATGCCACCACAGGGATCGTCGGGGCAGGGGTCGATCGTGAGGTCGTCGATGTCGCCGATCTCGGGGTGGTCGCCGGGGCCGATCGGGCCGACGACGGTTCCGCCGGGCCCGACGGGCTGGAGGGCGAAGGCGGCGGTCCCGGTGCCGGCGATCCCGAGGGTGAGAGCGGCGGCCACGAGGACCCGGGCAGCGTTGGTGCGGAACGTGGTCATGGGGTGCTCCTTGTCGAGAGGGGCCGGTCGATCCGGCCCGTCGGTACCCCTGACGACGATCCGCCGCCCCGCTTACAGCTGTCCGGCGGCGAGCGTGGCGAGATGGGCGGCCACGACCTCGGCGGCGCAGCGACCGGGTCGCCTGAGCGAGGCCTCCACGCCGAAGCGCTCTGTCAGCGAGACCACGGTGAGCCCGTCGGGAACCTCGGGCGCCGGGTCGAGGATCTCCCCGACGACCGCCAGGCAGGGAACCCCGAGAAGGGCGGCGAGCGCCGCTACTCCACCCACTACTTTGCCGTCGAAGGATTCCTCGTCGAGGAAGCCCTCCCCCGTCACGACGAGGTCGGCGCCCTCGAGCTTCTCGTCGAGGTCGACCTCGTCAGCGACGACGTCGAAGCCCGACACCAGCTCGGCGCCGACCGTCGCCAGACCGCCAGCCAACCCGCCCGCGGCGCCACCCCCTTCCAGGTCGTCGACGTCGAGACCGCTCTCCGTGCGGAACACCTGGGCCAGACGCTCGAGACGGCGGTGGAGCAGCTCGACCTGGGCGGGCGACGCCCCCTTCTGAGGCGCGAACACCCGAGCGGCGTCGGTGAAGCGGGTCCGCACGTCGCACGCCACCACGAGCTCGACCCCTCGGAGGCGCTGCGGTGGGTGAAGCGACTGCAACGCACCCAGCCCTCCATCGGTCGTCGCCGAACCCCCCACCCCGATGAGCACACGAGTGGCACCCGACTCGACGGCGAGGTCGATCAGCTCGCCCACCCCCGCGGTGGTGGCGCCGATGGGGTCGTTGCCCTCGGGCCCTCCGGCGAGCACGAGGCCCGACGCGGCAGCCATCTCGATCACGGCCACGCGCTTCGACAGGCGCCACCCGGCCTCGACGGGCCTCCCGAGCGGCCCGGTCACCCTGGTGCTGCGGTTCGGGCCGCCGAGCACGTCGAGGAAGCCCTCTCCCCCGTCGGCCATGGGTACCTCGACCGCGTCGTGCCCGGTCTCCCAGAGCCGGTCGGCGATGGTGCGGGCCACGGCCCGGGCGGTGGCGGTCCCTTTGAACTTGTCGGGAGCGATCACCACGCGCACCCGTCCAGTGAAGCAGCGTGGACCGCCGGGCGCGGCCGTACGTCCCGGGTGGCCGTCCCCCGGGCCGGTGTAGAAACGGTGGCCATGGCCTCTCGCCCGATCGTGATCGTCTCCAACCGAGGCCCGCTCTCGTTCCGCGTCGACGACGGGGAGCTGGTGGCGCGCCGGGGAGCGGGGGGCCTGGTGTCGGGTCTGGCCCCGCTGGTCACCGGCACCGACACGATCTGGATCGCGGCGGCCATCTCCGACGGCGACCGGGTCGCCGCCGAGCAGGGGGTGGTCGACGCCGAGGGCTTCCGGGTGCGCCTGCTCGCCCTCGACGCCGAGCTCTATCGCCAGGCCTACGACGTCGTGTGCAACGCCACCCTCTGGTTCCTCCACCACGGCCTCTACGAGCTGGCCCGTCGCCCTCGGTTCGACACCCGGTTCCGTAAGGCGTGGGCCGCCTACCGGGCGGTGAACGAGGCCTTCGCCGCCACCGTGGCCGAGGCCGCGCCCGAGGGCGCCGTCGTGCTCGTGCAGGACTACCACCTGGCCCTCGTCGCCACCTTCCTCGCCCCGGTCCGCCCCGACCTGCGGCTGGTGCACTTCAGCCACACCCCGTTCGCCGCCCCGGACATGTGGCGGGTCCTCCCCGTCGACCTGGGCCGCGAGCTGCTCGAGGGGATGACCGCCCACCACGCCTGCGGCTTCCACTCGCAGCGCTGGGCCGATTCCTTCGCCGCCTGCTGCGCCGAACAGCTCGGTCCGACCCCGACCACGTTCGTCGCGCCGCTCGCCCCCGACGCCGCCGACATCGCGCGGGTGGCGGCGGGCGACGCCTGCGCCGAGGCCCTCACCGAGCTCGATCGCACCGTCGGCGACCGCGCCTTCGTCGTGCGGGTCGACCGCATCGAGCTCTCCAAGAACATCCTGCGCGGATTCATCGCCTTCGAGGACCTACTCGAGCGGTACCCCCAATGGCGCGAACGGGTGGTGTTCGGCGCCTTCGTCTACCCATCCCGGGAAGGTCTGCCCGAGTACCTCGCCTACCGCCAGGAGGTGGAGTCGACCGTCCGCCGCATCAACGAACGCTGGGCCACCCCCGGGTGGACGCCGATCCTGTTCGACCCGTCCGACGACTTCCCCGGATCGGTCGCCGCCCTGCGCCGCGCCGACGTGTTCCTCATCAACCCGATCCGTGACGGGCTGAACCTGGTCGCCGAAGAAGGCCCCCTGGTGAACGACCACGACGCCCTACTGCTGCTCTCCCCCGAGGCCGGGGTGTGGGACCAGCTCGACGGCGCCGCTCGGCCGGTGCACCCCTACGACGTGAGCGGCACCGCCGACGCCCTGGCCGAGGCGCTGGCCGCGTCGCCCGAGCAGCGGGCGATCGAGGCGGCCGAGCTCCGGCGCCGGGCAGCCGCCCGCACCCCCACCGACTGGCTGGACGACCAGCTCGCCGCCGCCGACTGACGCACCGGCAGCCGACGCTCAGCTGGTCGGCAGGGCGACAGCGAGGGCCCGGAGCAGGGCGAGAGCCCCCTCGGGCCCGTCCACCGTCACGTCGGCGGCAGCGGCGAGCTCGGGTGCGAGCTCGTTGGACCGCACGACGACCTTGGCCACCGGGTAGCCGTCGTCTCGCAGCCGGTCGAGTGCGGCGAACGCCGGGAGGTCGCCGACGTCGTCGCCGAGGAAGCAGGCCCCCCGCAGGCCCGAGGTGAAGCCGAGCACGACCTCGCCCTTGTCGATCCCGACCGGGGGGTGCAGCTCGACCGACATCTTCGCCCCCCGCACCTCGAGGCCTGATCGGGTCGCCTGCCGGTGGGCCCACTCCGCCACCGCGTCAGCCGCCTCGGGGTGCTCCCGGTAGTGGAGGGTGACCGACAGGCCCTTGTGCTCGACGTGCATTCCCACTGGTCCCGAGGCGCCCGCAGCAGCAACCACGTCGTCGACCGCTTCGGACCAGACCCCGGCACGAGGATCGTCACGGCGTTCGCCGTCGACGACCGACTGGAGTCCGTAGAGGCCCGACAGCACGACCGGGGACGGTCCGAAGAAGCGCTCGAGGAACGAGACCGGGCGTCCGGACACGACGGCGACGCAGCCCAGGCACCGGGCCAGCGCTTCGAGCACCTCGACCGCACCGTCGAGGGGGCCGGCGGCGTCGGGGTCGTCGACGATGGGCGACAGGGTGCCGTCGAAGTCGGCGAAAAGACCGCTCCCGACGGGGTCGGCGACCAGAGGCGAGAGCACGTCGGGGAGGTGCCGCAGGCGGCCCATCTCAGGCGAGGTCGGGACCGGCCAGCACCAGCACCGTCGCACCGGAGAGAGCGACCGGCGGAGGCGTCGGCATCGGCTGCACCGCGGCAGCGTCGACACCGAGGGCGGCCGCCACCTGCTCGGCGTCCCCCTTCGACCCCTCGACGTAGAGGATCTGGGTGCTGGTGACGACGCTGGGCGCATTGGTGATGGCCACCTGCGTGTAGCCCTTGCCCTGCAGCGTCGATTGGGTCTGCGAGGCCAGCCCGCTGCCGCCCGACGCGTTGGCCACCATCACCGACACCTGCGCCGGCGGGTTGGTGGTGACCGGTGACGTCGTCGTGGTCACCTCGGCGGACGCCGTGGTCACCGTCGTCTGTGACGACGACTCGGCCCCGGTGGCGACCACGCCGCCTTCGCTGTCGTAGCCCTTGACCAGCAGGAGCAGGCCGACCAGCACCGCGCCGACGATGAGGACGATGCCGACTGCGTTGTCCCGAACCGATGCCGAGGGGGGCGAGGGGGCCATCAGGAGCCCGGCGGCTCGCTGGCCTGTTGCTGGAGGACCTCGTGGCGAGCCCGGCGGCGACGATCACGCAGCCGGCGCAGACGCCGCACCCCCAGGGGGTCGTAGTCGTAGGCCTCGGGGCTCTCGAGCAGCTCGCCCAAGATCTCGTAGTACCGCGACGCCGAGAGCTCGAAGCGCTCCTGGATC
>DATDIY010000051.1:0-14973 GCA_036520815.1 Acidimicrobiales bacterium | reverse complement strand
CGTCGCGAGGTAGAGGGAGTCGGCGTCCTTCATCGCCCGCCGCAGTTCGGCGATGACCGACTTCTTGGAGTCCGGCACGATGTAGTGCGGCTCGAAGCCGTTGTCGACGTCGATCGCCAGGTAGGCCCACGGGGCCTTCTGGAACTTCTCCGGCAGCTGCTTGGCCTTGCTCGGAAGGTCGCGGATGTGACCGACGGAGGCGATCACCGTGGGACGAGCGCCAATGGACGCGTCACCGCTCAGGAACTCGGTGATCTTCTTCGCCTTGGTCGGCGACTCGACGATGACGAGGGGGCCTGCCATGGGCGACAGGTTGAGAGCAGCGACGAGCCGCTGTCAATGCAGCCCCTCGCGACCGGGGCACCCGATCGGTGGCCGTACCCCCCGATATTCCCTGGTCCTGCGCTGTTCGGCCATACTTCCAGCGATGGTCATGCCCCTCCCCGCCGACGACTCCCTCGACGAGCGCCTCGTCCTGGGCGAGGACGCCGGAACCGGGGAGCAGCGGCCGTGGGGCGCCTACGTGGTGCTCGACGACGGGCCCTACGCCAAGGTCAAGCGGATCACGGTCGAGCCCGGCGAGCGCCTCTCCTACCAACGCCACCACCGACGCGCCGAGCACTGGTTCGTCGTCGCCGGTACCGCCCTGGTCACCCTCGACGACGTCGACCGCGAGGTCACGCCCGGTCAGTCGGTCGACATCCCGCTCGGTACCGCCCACCGCGTGAAGAACCCGGGAACCGGGCCGCTCGTGTTCATCGAGGTCCAACAGGGCGACTACTTCGGCGAGGACGACATCGTCCGCCTCGACGACGACTACGGCCGCGCCGACTGACCTGCAGCGTCAGGTCTCGCGGCCCTGCTCGGCGGCCGAGAGCTCGTCGAGCACCGTGCCCGGGTCGAGCAGGCCGCCGGCGTGGTACGCCGCCCGTCCCACCATGTGGGCGCCGACCGGGGCGGTGAGGAACTGCAGCACGACCACGAGGGTGAGCTTCGCCACGTCGGACAGGCCGGCGTCGGACACGGCTGCCCCGATGCAGACGAGCAGCAGACCGAGCGTCGCCGGCTTCGTCGCCGCGTGCATCCGGGCGAACACGTCGGGGAGGCGCACGACACCGATCCCGGCGACGAGGGCCAGGGCCGAGCCGAGCAGGACGAGCGCGGACGCCAGGACCTGCCCCGCGTTCACGCGCCTCTCCTCTCGATGAAGCGAGCGACCATCGACGTGCCGAGGAAGCCGAGGATGGCGACGACGACCATCGCCCCCAGGTAGGTGCCCTGTCCGGTACGGAACGCCAGCACGCCTGCCCCGCACGTGAGCAACGTGAGGAGGAGGTCGGTGGCCACGACGCGATCGGCCAGCGACGGCCCCAGCACCAGCCGGACCGTCGTGAGAAGGGCCCCGGCGGACAGCATCACCAGGCTGATCGTGGTCACGGCGTTCACTGCGGGTCCTCCTGGTCGTGGCCGCCTCTGGCCAGTCGTTGCCGGTCCCGGGGGCTGCCGAAGGCGGCGACCGCCAGCTCCTCGAACTTCCATCCGTCCTCACGGATGGACTCGGCGTCGCCGAGACCGAGCACGTGGACGTAGAGCACGATCGGGTCGGCGTCGTCGCTCACCTCGATCGTCATCGTTCCCGGGGTCAGGGTGATCGCGTTGGCGACCATGGTGGCGATCACGGGCGAGGCGGCGCGCAGGGGGACGGCGACCACCGCCTCGGCGACCTTCGACCGGGGACCGAGCACGGTGGTGGCGACGTCCCAGGTGGCCACCACCAGTGCCCATGCGAAGAACACGAGGAAGTGCAGCGCCGCCAACGGCCGCACCCGGCCCTCGTCCTCGGCCCGCAGCCGGCCCGGGCCACCCGGGAACACGAGGAGGATGACGCCGACGGCGACGAGGCCGCTCAGGAAGTTCCCGACCGTCGGAGTTCCCCAGAGGGCGACCCACACGACGACCAGCACGGCCACCCGTGACACGGCGGCGACGACGCCGATGCGGCGGGCGCCCGATTCCACTGGAACGCTCATCGGCCCAGCACCGCGTCGACGTAGGCGGCGGGGTGCAGGAGGCTGTCCGCCGCCCGGTGGCACAGGTCGTAGATCGGGCCGGCGAACACGGCGATGGCCACGGTGACGCCGACGAGCACGATCGTGGAGCCGGTCATGAGGATCGGCGCCCGCAGCCGGGCGGCGCCGTCGGACACCGCACGTGTCGGCCGTTCCGCGACACCCCAGAACACGCCGTTCCAGATCTTCGCCATCGAGAACAAGGTGAGCAGGCTCCCGACGAGGCTCACGGCGACGATGGCGTACTCCTGCGCACCGAACCCGGCCTCGACCAGTGAGAGCTTCCCGACGAAGCCCGAGAACGGTGGGATCCCGGCCAGGCTGAGGGCGGCGAGACCGAACAGCGCCGCGGTCAGCGGCGTGCGCCGCAACAGCCCACCGACGCGGTCGAGCGCGGTCGAGCCGGCGCTCTCCTCCACCAGCCCGCTCACGAGGAACAGGCTCGTCTTCACCGGGATCTGGTGGACGATGAAGAACACCGCTCCCGCCACCCCGGAAACCGTGAACAGGCCCAGGCCCAGGACCATGTAGCCGATCTGGCTCACGATGTGGAAGCTCAGGATGCGCTTCATGTCGTTCTGGGCGATGGCTCCCAGCACACCGACGATCATGGTGAGCCCGGCCAGCACCAACAGGACGGTCCACGGTCCGTCGTGGGGGAACAGAAGGGTCTGGGTCCGCACCATCGCGTAGACGCCGACCTTGGTGAGCAGCCCGGCGAACACGGCCACGACCGGAGCGCGCGCGGTCGGGTACGAGTCCGGCAGCCACGAGAACACCGGGAACACCGCCGCCTTGGTGCCGAAGACGACGAGGAAGAGCAGCGACAGCGCCGTCACCAGGTGCTCGGGGACCCCACCCATCTTCTCGGAGAGGTCGGCCAGGTTGACCGTGCCCATGGCGGCGTAGATGAACGCGATCGCGGTCAGGAAGAGGGCCGAGGCGATCATGTTGATGATCACGTAGGTCATCCCGTGACGGATCTGGGCCCGCCGTCCGCCCAGGGTGATGAGCACGTAGCTGGCCGCCAGCATCACCTCGAACGACACGAACAGGTTGAACAGGTCGCCGGTGAGGAACGAGAGCGACACCGCCGCGGTGAGCGCCAGATAGGTCGGATGGAACGCGACCAGGTCGTCGCTGTGGCGCTGGCCCACCGCGAACACGAGCACGGCCAGCACGGTGATCAGGCTGACCACGAGCAGCAGAGCCGAGAACAGGTCGGCCACCAGGGCGATGCCGACCACCGCCGGCCATCCGCCGAGGGTCACCGACTGGGGGCCGTCGCGCTCGACGAGCACGAGGATGGCGATGGCGGCGCCGAGCGCGGCGCTCACTCCGGCGATGGCGATCCCGCGTTGGGCGGCGCGGGAGCGATGGAACACGACCGTCAACGCTGCGAACAGGATGGGGACCACCACGGGGAACGGCAGGAGCACCCTCATCGGGGAGCCTCCCGTTCGGGGTCGGCTGACGGCCCGTCGACGACGTGCGCCGGCCGAGCCCCGGCGCGAGGCCGGGATCGTCCGAGTCGGGCGATGCGACGGTCCTCGGGGTCGTCCTCCACGGTGTCGTCGCGGGTCAGCTGCCAGCTGCGGTAGGCCAGGGCGAGCAGGAACACGGTCATCCCGAAGCTGATGACGATGGCGGTCAGCACCAGCGCCGGCGGGACGGGATCGGAGACGGTGTCGTCCCCCGTGAAGCTCCCGATGAGAGGAGCCAGCCCGGCCCGGCCCCCGACGATCAGCAGGAGGAGGTTGGCGCCGTGAGAGAGCAGGGCCAGACCGAGGATGACCCTGGTGAGCGTCCGCTGCAGGATCATGTACACCCCGGTGCCGTAGAGCACGGCCACGAGCGCAGCGGTGAAGACAGTCACTGGAGCTCCTCCTCGGGGCTGCCGAGCGCCTCGAGGACGATGAGGACTGTCCCGAGCACGACGAGATAGACCCCGAGGTCGAAGAAGAAGGCGGTGCTGGTCCCGACCGGGCCGATGAAGGGGACGTCGACCGAGAGGTAGCGGGTCTCGAGGAGCTGACCGCCGTTCCAGAGCCCGGCCAGCGCAGCGCCCGCCGCCGTCGTGAGCCCGAGGCCGAGCAGCGTCATCGGCCGGATGCGGATCGAGCGGCGCAGCTCCTGAGGGCCACTGGCGACCATGCGAAGGGCGCACGCCGACCCGGCCACCAGACCGCCGACGAAGCCCCCGCCCGGCTGGTTGTGCCCGGCGAACAGCAGGTAGATCGACACCACCAGCAGGACGTGGAACTCCGAACGGACGACGACGTCGAGAATCATCGACCGGCGGGTCTCGGTCGTCTGCCGGCTCACCCTCCGACCTCCACCTTCTCGACATCCTCCGGGTCCTCGAGGCTGCCGTCCGGGTCACGCCGACCGGCGACGATCAGAGCCGCGACCCCGAGCGCGGCGACCACCAGCACGGTGATCTCGCCCAGCGTGTCGAAGCCGCGGAAGTCGACCACGATCACGTTGACGACGTTGCGACCGTGGGCCTCGGGCAACGATCGTGCGAGGTACTCCTCGGACACGGTGATGTCGCCCGTCTCGGTCTCGCCGTGCTCGAGCTCGGCGTGGCTGTCGGTGCCCGCCAACGATGCATCCGGGGTCGGCGTTCCCGTGACCGATCCGGCGCTGATGGCGAAGTAGAAGACGAACAGCGCGACGGCGACGCCGGCGATGGCCGGGAGGATCTTGCGGGCCGGGGCCATCGTCGGGGTGAAGCCCTCCGGCAGGTGCCGCAGGACGAGCACGAACGCGACCACGCCGAGGGTCTCGATGAGCAGCTGGGTGAGGGCGAGGTCGGGGGCGCCCTGGATGATGAACAGCGCCGAGATGCCGTAGCCGACCGCGCCCAGCAGGATGACTGCGGCAAACCGCCGACGGCTGATTGCGGCGGCGAGCGCGGCCGCGATCATGATCGCCCCGACGACCAGCTGGAGCGGTGAGTCGACCAGGTCGGGCCACCGTTCCGGTCCGCCGTTGAGCAGGAGTGGGATGCCGGGGGCGACCACGAGCACCCCGAGGAGGACCATCAGATAGACGGGCAACGATCCGCTCTGGAAGACCGCGGCGACCCTGTCCGAACCGCTCAGCAGGCCCCTCACCGACCGCTCGTACGCGCCGAGCGCACTGGGGAGGCGGGGCACGGCGGCCTGCAGGCGCTCGACGCGGACTCGGGCGAGGAACAGCACGACGCCACCGGCGATCACCAGGGCCGACAGGCCGAGGGGCACGGTGAGGCCGTGCCACAGCGACAGGTGCGGAGCGTGGCCTTCGAAGCCCAGCGCCTCCCAGGCGTCGTCGACGAGCGGTGCGAGCAGGGCGGGCACCAAACCGAACAGCACTCCGAGGGCAGCCAACAGCATGGGGGCCACCGCGAACGCCTTCGAGGGATGCGGGGCCTCGGACCCCACTCGCGACCGCTCCAGCCCGTGGTGGGTATCGGCCAGACCGAAGGCGCCCCACACGAACCGGGCGCTGTAGGCGACCGTGAACATGGAGCCGACCACCACGAGCGTGGTGAGCACCGCCTGGGCGGGGACGCCGTCGCCGAGCAGACCGTCGAGGGCGAGCTCCTTGGCGAGGAAGCCGAGCAGCGGGGGTATCCCGGCCATGGACGCGGCGGCGAGGGCGGCGCCGACGGCGACCACCGGCCAGCGCCGACCCAGACCGGTGAGCGCCCGCAGGTCACGGGTGTGGGTCTGGTGGTCGATGATGCCGACGGTGAGGAACAGGGCCGCTTTGAACGCGGCGTGGGCGACGAGCAGGACGCACCCGGCGAAGGCGAGCTCGGGCACGCCGGCACCGAAGAGGATCATCAGCAGTCCGAGCTGGCTGATCGTGCCGAAGGCCAGCACCAACTTCAGGTCGTGCTGGCGCAGGGCGCGGTAGCCACCGAGCAGCAGGCTGGCGGACCCGGCGGACAGGACGATCCAGCGCCACGGCCCGACGACGGCGAAGGCAGGGGCGAACCGACCCACGAGGTAGACGCCGGCCTTCACCATGGTGGCGGAGTGCAGGTAGGCGCTGATCGGCGTGGGGGCTGCCATCGCCCCCGGGAGCCAGGCGTGGAACGGGACCTGGGCCGACTTGGTGAGCGCTCCGACGAGGACGAGCACGAGGCCGACGCTCACGGTCGTGCCGCTCGGCGGGGACTCGAGGATGGCGTGGAGCGAGTACGTCCCGGCGGCCTGGCCCAACAGGACGAACCCGCCGAGCATCGCCAGTCCGCCCCCGCCGGTGACGAGCAGAGCGTGCAGGGCTGCGGTCCGGGGACCGGGTTTGGTGTCGTCTGTGCCGATGAGCAGGAACGACGTGATCGAGGTGAGCTCCCAGAACATGAAGAGCAGGAAGAGGTTGTCGCTGCAGACCAACCCGAACATCGAGCCGGCGAACAGCAGGAGCACGGCGGCGGTGCGGGGGACCTCGGGTCCAGGGTGGAAGTACGAGGCCGCGTACCAGAACACGCACAGGCCGATCCCGGCGATCAGCAGGACCATCACCATGGTGAACCAGTCGAGGCGCAGGTCGACGGCGAGGCCGAGCTGCTCGACCCAGGTGTGGCGCTCGACCAGTGGACCGTCGTCGAGACGGGTCATGGCCCAGACCGACCACCCCAAGGTCCAAAGCGGGGCGAGCGCGGCCACGTAGAACACCCGCGGCCCGAGGGCGCGGCCCGAGGCCGCGACCACCAGGGCCAGGCCGACGAAGACAAAGACCGTCAGGAGCAGGGTGCCGTCCCCCTGGGAGCGCGCGTGGTCGAGGACGCCGACCAGTCTTCCCGGCACACCTGAGGGATCCGAGCGTAGCCACGGACGCGTCCGACCCGCTCGGCAGGGCCCTGAGCAGGGAGGATCGACGTTCTGGACCCGCTGATCGACATTGCGCTCCCTCGGTGGTGCCCGAGGTCTAGCGCGCGTGGATTCGCGATCTGTTACTCGAACATGACGCGACCATTACGCCACCGGGGCACCGTCATCGGGGCCCGGCGCAGCCGAGGCCGACCGGTACACGACCAGCTCGACCATGGTGCCGCTGTCGGTCGCGCGGATCTGGGTCTCGTCGGCCAGCTCGCGCATGATCGGGATGCCGAGCCCGTGCTCGAATCCGAGCCGGGACGGGTCGTCCGGCTCGGGCACGGAGGGGACGGCATCGGGATCGAACCCGCCGGCGGAGTCGTGCACCTCCACCCGGATGCAGTCCCCCGCGACCTCGAGGTGGCAGCGGATCCAGATGCGCCCCTCGCCGAGGGCCTCGGCGTGGGCCTCCACCGCGTTGGTGATCGCCTCGGAGACAGCCAGGCGCAGGTCGTCGATGCGCTCGGCCCGGAAGCGGGGCTCGACGGCGGCGGCAGCAGCCACGACCTGGCGGGCCAGGGACACGTACTCGGGCCGGGCTGGGATCTCGAGCTCGATCTCCCCCACCCGGACGCCCCTAGGCCCGGACCGCGTCGAGGGCGGCGTCGAGATCGTCGTGGATGGGCAGGATCTCGATCACCCTCGTGATCTCGAACACCTTGCGCACCTGCGGCTCGGCCCGGGCGAGCACGAGGCTTCCGTCCTTCGCCCGCACCCGCTTCAGCCCGCCCAGCAGGACCCCCAGACCGGTGGAGTCGAGGAAGTCGACCCCCGCCATGTCGACGACGACCCTCGGCGGGCTCACACCCTCGGTGATGAGGCGGAGCAGCTCCTGGCGCAGGGCCGGGGCGGTGGCCACGTCGACCTCGCCGAGCACCGTCACGACCGAGACGCCATCGGCATGGGTCGCGACGTCGAGATCGAAGTCCATCAGCTCCTCCGGACCGAGGGGTCGGCCTCCCGCCGAGGGTACCGCCGCGAGAGGGCGGCGCCGGATGGTCGAATCACACGCGTGTCGTTCGTCGTACCCGATGCGTACCATCGGACCGTGGCCCTCCCCGCCGAGCCCCTCGAGACGCACGGCCTCGAGAGCTTCGTGTCCTCCCTCGTCGGAGATCCACGGCTGGTGCACGTGGAGCGCATCCCACCTCGGGCGGCACGCCTCGGTGAGCTGGCCCAGCCGCTACCGGCCTCCGTGCGCGAGCACCTCGGGATCGACGGCTTCTGGGCCCACCAGGCCGATGCCATCGACCATCTCCGGGCCGGGCGGTCGGTGGCGGTCTCGACCGGCACCGCATCGGGGAAGTCGCTCTGCTTCCAGGCCCCCATCGCCGAAGCGGTCACCACCGGGCTGCGGCCCGCCACCTCCCTGCTCCTCTTCCCCACCAAGGCGCTGGCGCAGGACCAGCTGCGGGCCATGACCGCCCTCGAGGTCCCCGGCCTGGTGGCATCCACCTACGACGGCGACTGCTCCACCGAGGAGCGCACCTGGGCCAGGGCCAACGCCAACGTGGTGCTCACCAACCCCGAGATGCTCCACGTCTCGATGCTCCCGCACCATGCCAAGTGGGCCACGTTCTTCCTCCGCCTGCGCTACGTCGTGATCGACGAGCTCCACGCTCTCCGGGGGATCTTCGGCAGCCACGTCGCCAACCTGCTGCGTCGGCTGCGGCGGATCTGCGCCCACTACGGCTCGTCGCCCACCTTCGTGTTCACCTCCGCCACGATCGGATCGCCGGGCCGGTTGGCGTCGGAGCTGTGCGGGCTCCCCGTCGAGGAGGTCACCGAGGACGGCTCGCCGCGTGGCGAGCGGATCTTCGTGCTCTGGAACCCGGCGGGCGACGACGTCGAGGGCGGGCGGTCCACCTCCTCGGGGCGCGACACGGCTGAGCTGATGACCGGCCTGGTCGCCGGAGGCCACCGCACCATCGCCTTCTGCCGCAGCCGCAAGGGGACCGAGCTGGTCGCGGCCGACGTGAAGCGGCGCCTGCGCGCCGACCTGGCCGACTCGGTGCGCCCCTACCGCGGCGGGTACCTGTCCGCCGAACGCCGCGAGATCGAACGCAAGCTGTTCGGAGGGGGCCTGCGCGGCGTGGTGGCCACGACCGCACTGGAGCTCGGCATCGACGTCGGCGGTCTCGACGCCTGCGTGCTCAACGGGTTCCCCGGCACCATCGCGTCGATGTGGCAGCAGGCCGGTCGCGCCGGGCGGGAGGTCCAGACCTCCCTCGCCGCGCTGGTGGCCGGTGACGACCAACTCGACCAGTGGTTCGTCCACCATCCCGACGAGCTCTTCAGCCGTCCACCGGAGCCGGCCGTCGTGAACCCGTCCAACCCCCACGTGCTGCTGCCGCACCTGGCCTGCGCCGCCTACGAGCTGCCCCTGACACCGCTCGACGAGCGGTGGTGGCCCGACCTGCTCGACGACGGCGTGCGCGACCTCGTGCTCACCGACGTGCTCAAGCTCCGACCGCGATCACACCGGCGAGGCACCGCCGCGGTGTGGGCCGGGCGGGGCTGGCCCGCCCACCGCGTCGGCATGCGTGACGCCGGCGGCGACGAGTTCCGCATCGCGACCGCCGACGGCACCCTGATCGGCACCGTCGACGGTGCCCGTGCCTTCCGCCTCGTGCACCCCGGCGCGGTCTACCTCCACCAGGGGAGGTCGTGGCGGGTGCTCGATCTCGACCTCGACGATCTCGTCGCCATCGTGGAACCGGCCGACGGGGGCGATTACACGCAACCTCGGACGACCACCGAGATCGCCGTCCTCGACACCGAACAGCGTCGGGCGGTCGGATCCGCCCAGTTGTCGCTCGGTCCGGTCCGGGTGCGCTCACAGGTCGTCGGCTACCGCCGTATCGACGCCTTCACCGGCGAGCAGCTGGGCGTGCACGACCTCGACCTTCCTCCCAGCGAGCTGGTCACGCGAGCGTTCTGGTACGTCGTCCCGGACCAGGTGCTCGCCGACGCCGGTCTCACCGCCGCCCGGGTGCCCGGGGCGCTGCACGCCGCCGAGCACGCCGCCATCGGCATCCTGCCGCTGTTCGCCATCTGCGACCGATGGGACGTCGGCGGCATCTCCACCCCCCACCTGCCCGAGACCGGCGCCTCGACGATCGTGATCTACGACGGCTACCCGGGTGGGGCCGGTGTCGCCGAGCTCGGCTTCGAGTCGGCCGACCGGCACCTCGCCGCCACCCTCGACGTCGTCGAGTCCTGCCCCTGCTCCGACGGCTGCCCGTCGTGCGTGCAGTCGCCGAAGTGCGGCAACGGCAACGAGCCGCTCGACAAGGCGGGGGCCGCGGCCCTGCTGCGGTCCGTCCTCGGTGTCCCTGACGAGAGCACCGGCACCTAGCGCACCGTCCCCGGGCGGGCCGACGACTCCACCCGCATGGTGGCGCTGGCCTCCAGAGTGACGTCGGGCAGAAGTAGCCCGACGAGCGGGACGTCGGTCGAGCTCTCGTATCGCACGTGGGCCGTGACGTGGCCGCCAGTGGAGACGATCGTGACGCCGAGGTGGTCAGCGTCGAGGGCACCGGCGCGCTGCGCTGCCCGCCGAGCGGCGCCGCCTCGATCGTCGTCGCTGACCGCCGCCGCCCGCGACGCCTCCCGTGCCGCGTGGGCGACGAGCAGACGGTCGCGCACCACGAGTCCGACCTGGAGCACGAGCAACAGGACCAGCGCGACGAGGGGGAGGACGAGGGCCAGCTCGACGCTGGCCTGACCCCCGTCCTCCCGCCTCGTCCGGCTCACTTCACCTTTCCGATCACCGAATCCATGACGGTGTCGAACAGGTCCCCGATGGCACCCGACTTCGTGGCCCAGGCGACGAGCAACATGGCGATGCCGGCCGCCCCCAGGAGCACGAGGCCGTACTCGGTGGTGGTCTGGCCGTCGTCGCCCCGGAGACGACGGTTCGAACGGACGGAACCGGGGTTGGCCCCGTTGAGCCGGTGGCTCACGGCGAACAGCACGGCCACATGGGCGCGCATGATGCGGTTGGACATGGTTCTCCTCTTGCAGTGGTGTCCGGAGGGGGAAGGTGGCGTCAGAGCTGCAGCGAGCGCAGCGACGCGAGGAGGAGCGGGACCACCGCCAGCAGCCCGAAGGCGGGCAGGATGCAGATCACCAACGGGACCAGCAGCTGGACCGGGAGGCGGCGGGCGTCCTCCTCGGCCCGACGGCGACGCAGCACCCGGGCGTCGACAGCCACTCGTTCGAGGGCAGCGCCGAGCGGAGCGCCGTAGCGGGCCGAGCCACGGAGGGCGGCGGCCAACGGATGCACCGGGTCGCCGAGGTGATCGAGGGCGTCGAAGGCGTCGCCGAGGCGAGCCCCGAGACCCACCCGACGGCGGACCTCCTCGAGGGCGGCGCCAACCGGAGCCGGAGCCCGGACGGCGACGACGTCCACCGCCTGGTGCAACGACAACCCGGCGCCGACCGCCAGTCGGAACAGGTCGACCACGTCAGGTACCGCCCCCCGGATCCGACGCTCCTCGAGCCGCGAACGGTTCCGAGCTCGCAGGCTCGGCACCGCCCAGATGCCTCCGGCAACGGGGAGCGCCAGCACCGGGCTGATCAGCACGGCCACGACCACCGCCGCGCCGAGTGCCGACCCGAGGCGCAGGTCGGCCGCGGGATCGGGCCCTCGCCGCGCCCACGTCCGCACCACCCGGCCCCCGACCTCCAGCATCCGCACCAGCACCGGAGGAACCCACGAACGACGAGCTGCGCGGCCTGCGACTTCCGACCCCGACCGGGGCCGAGGTCGAGGGCCCGACTGAGCGTGGCGACCGCGCCGCACTGCCAGCCGGGCCAGCGCCCCGTCAGGGATAAGCGCGACGCCGATGCCGGCCGCCACGGCCACCGCCACGAGCGCGCCGATCGGCGTCACCGGGCGCCCCCGACCAGTCGACTCATCCACAGCGCTCCGGCCGCATCGAGGAGAGCTCCACCCGCCAGGCACGCCCAGCCGAGCGGTTCACCCAACAGCATCCTCGCCACTCGCGGATCAGCCATCGCAGCCAGCACCGCGAACACGGCCGGCGCCACCACCAGCACCGCGGCCGAGGCGCGGGCCTGCGATGAGAGGGCGGCGACCTCGCGATCGAGAGCGACCCGGTCACGCAGGGTCTCGGTGACCCCGTCGAGGACGGCGGCGACCGAACCACCGGCGTCGGCGGCGAGGGTCAGCGCCGCCGAGGCCAGGTCTCGTGCCGGCGTCGGACAGGCGGTGTGCCAGCTGCCGACGGCAACGGTCAGGGGGGTGCGGGCGGCGAGGTCGGCGGCGAGGCGGGTGGTCGTCGGCTCGGTTCGACCGGTGGCGGCGGCCTGGACGGCGCCGGGGAGGGCGGCGCCGGTTCTGAGGTGTCGGGTCACCTGGTCGAGGAACGACGGCAGGTCCCGGTCAGCTCGACGACGGCGACGGGACTCGGCCCCGAGGAGGCCAGAGGCCACGGCCGCCCAGGCTCTCGCGGCGCGCTCCGGCAGCACCGACCGGGCCCGGATCGACCGGTCCGCACCGTTCGACCGGATCCGCCGATGGGCCCGGGTGAGCGACACCATGGGCTCGACCCCCTGCACCGCCACCATGGTGAGGAGGACTCCTGCCGAGGCGCCCAGGGCTGCGAGCAGCACCGGGCTCACGGTGCCTCCAGCCAGGCGGAGTCAGCCGGCGGTGTGGCGGCGGACCGGACCGCCCGCTGAGGGAGCTGACGCAACCTCCCGTCGGGATCGGTCAGCGCTCGTACGGCCAACGGATGAGCGCCGTCACCGTCCGGCGCGACCTCGGCCACGGCGACGACGCTCCGGCTGCCGTCCGGGCGGCGGGCGATCTGGACCACGAGGTCGAGCGCCGAGCGCACCTGCTCGCGGACGGCGGCGAGGGGCAGGGCCACGTCGCCCATCAGCACCAGCGTCTCGAGCCGCCGCAGGGCATCGGCCGGGGAGTTGGCGTGGCACGTCGAGAGCGAGCCCTCGTGACCGGTGTTCATCGCCTGCAACATGTCGAGTGCCTCACCGGAGCGGACCTCACCCACCACGATGCGGTCGGGTCGCATCCGCAGGGCGTTGCGCACGAGGTCACGCACCCGGACCTCACCGGCGCCCTCCGCGCTCGCCGGACGGGCCTCCAGCCGCACGACGTGACGACCGGGGAGGCGCAGTTCGGCAGCATCCTCGATGGTGACCACGCGATCGCGGTCGCCGATCTCGGCGGCGAGGGCATTGAGGAGGGTGGTCTTGCCCGCCCCGGCGCCGCCGCACACGACCACGTTGGCCCGCGCCCGAACCGCCCAGGCCAGCAGGGCGGAGGTTCCCGGGGTGGCGACCTCGTCGAGGGCCACGGCACGGGCGCCGAACCGGCGGATCGTGAGGCACGGGCCATCGATGGCCAGCGGGCGCACGACGGCGTTCACTCGCGAGCCGTCGGGGAGGCGGGCGTCGACCAGCGGGCTGGCTCGGTCGATGTGAAGACCGAGCGGCGCCACGATCCGCTCGATCAGGGCCAGGGCGGTGGGCTCGTCGACCACCACACCGGTGCACTCGAGCCGGCCGTGGCGCTCGACCCAGACCTCTCCGCCGCCGTTGAGCATCACCTCGTCGACGGTCGGGTCGGCGAGGAGCGGCTCCAGCGGCCCCAGCCCCTCGACCCGCGCCTGCACCCTGGCCACCACCGCCTCGACCAGAGCACCCGTGAGCAACGGATCGTGCCGGCGGGCCTCGGCGAGGAGGGCGCCGTGAGGATCGGCGATCCCCTGTGACGAGGAGCGTGTGTCCTCGAGAAGGGCCCGATGCAGGTCGTCGACGAGCTGCTCCGCGGGAACCGACGATCCGCCGGAGACGAGCGGCTCAGGCAGCATGGCGCAGCCCTCGCTCGAGGGCTCGCGGCACCCGACGGGCGAGGCTGCCCGAGTCCGCGGCGCGGGCGATCTGGCTCTCGACCGCCACCTCCCCCACCACCGGCGCCCCGATCCGATCCTCGAACTCACGTCGGTCGTAGGCCCGACCGGTCTCGGTCAGCAGCACGATGCCCGTGGGGGTCATCGGAAGCCGCGCCGCACGCTCCAGCGACAGATAGCACGACCTGGTCACGAGGAGGGACTGGGTGGCGGACACGGCCAGCACCCGGGCCGACTCCGCCGCCGGGCCGTCGCCGGGACGGGCCGTCACCAGACCCACGTCGACGACCACTGGCCGTGGATCGCCGGCGAGCACGGCGGCGAGAACCTCTACTCGGGCCGGGTCGTCCAGAACCCGGTTGCCCCGTGGCAGGAGGCGGACCCCGGGACGCACCGGCAGCTCCAGGCGAGCCAACGCATCGGCCGGCACGTCGGGGCCGGCCGCCACCCATTCGGTCAGCCCCGGCCCGTCGGGTTCGCGGAGACCCAGGAGGAGCGGGAGGTCGCCGGCGGCGTCGACGAGCAGGCTGCCCTGGTCGGACCGATGGCTGAGCACCGAGGCCAGGGCGGCCGCGACCACGGTTGCACCAGATCCGCCCTTGGCGGACCAGCAGGACACGAGCATGTCTTCTCCGTACGCGAGTGGTTCGACGCGTCCCGGGGAAGGTGGGCCGCACGGTAGGGGTGGCCGTCGCCGCGGTCAAGGGGTGATGGGCCCCTCCGAGCCACCCCTATGCTCGGACGCGATGGAGGCGGCCTTCTTCGACCTCGACAAGACGGTCATCGCCAAGGCGTCGATGGTCGCCTTCGGGGGACCGCTCCGCCGAGCCGGGCTGATCAACCGGCGCCTCATGGCCCGCGCCGTTTGGAGCGGCCTGCTGTTCCACCACTTCGGTGCGAACGAGGAGCGCATGCGGCGCTACCGCGAGTCGGCCTTGCGGATCACCCGGGGCTGGGAGCGTGAGACCATTGCCTCGCTGGTGCGCGAGACGCTCACCGACGTGATCGACCCCATCGTGTACGCCGAAGCGCTCGCGCTGATCGAGCAGCACCGGGCGGCGGGACGGTTGGTCTTCCTCGTCTCGGCGTCACCGGAGGAGATCGTGCGCCCTCTCGGCGTCTACCTCGGTG
>DATDIY010000050.1:0-8196 GCA_036520815.1 Acidimicrobiales bacterium | reverse complement strand
AACAACACCCGCGAGCTCTCCGAGGCGCTCAAGCGGCGGTGCCTGTTCCTGCACATCGACTACCCGGACATGGAGCGCGAGAAGGAGATCATCCTCACCAGGGTCCCCGATCTCACCGAGAACCTGGCCGACCAGATCGCCCGCATCGTGCGGTCGATCCGCCAGCTCGAGCTCAAGAAGGCACCGTCGGTGTCGGAGACCATCGACTGGGCCCGCACCCTGCTGCTGCTCGGGGTCGACAACATCAGCGAGTCCGAAGCGATCGAGACGCTCAACATCCTGCTGAAGTACCAGAGTGACATCGCCCGGGCGACCAAGGAGCTCACGAGCATCCCCAACGCCGCGCCCCGGCGCCCCGGTTCCCCCTCGGGAACGTGAGCCGGCGATGACCTCCTCCGGGGTGGCCACACCCCAGCCGTCGATGCTCGATCTGCTCACCGGCTTCATCGTCGAGCTGCGCGCCGCCGGGCTGCCGGTGAGCCTCACCGAGAACCTCGACGCCATGGAGGCGGTCACCCACATCCCGATCGAGGACCGCGACGCGTTCAAGTACGCGCTGGCCGCCACCCTGGTGAAGAGCAACGCCCACTGGAGGGCCTTCGAGACGGTGTTCGAGGTCTACTTCTCCCTGCGGGGCAGCCACTACGAGATCGACCTGGACGACCTCGAGCTGGGCGCCCCCGAGGACGAGGACGACGACGGCCAGCGTGGCGGGCGCCCCGGCCTCGAGGGCAAGGGTGGTGCCGGCGGCGGCGGGAGCGAGGGTCTCACCCCCGAACAGCTCGCCGAGATGCTGTTCAAGGCGCTCCAGCGCGGCGACGAGGCGATGGCGCGGGCGATGGCCCGTCAGGCCGTCACCCGCTACGCGGGCATGGAGCCGGGCCGACCCGTCGGCGGCACCTACTACCTCTACCGCACACTGCGGAACCTCGACCTCGACAGCGTGCTCGAACGGCTCGTGCAGGAAGCGCGCGACGACGCCCCGGCGCCGCTCACCCCGCTCGAGGAGCGCCTCGAGCGCGACGAGTTCGAGATGCGGGTCGACAAGCTCAAGAAGGAGATCGAGGCAGAGATCCGCCGTCGCCTCGTCGCCGACCGCGGCGTGGAGGCCATGGCCAAGACGCTGCGCAAGCCGCTCCCGGAGGACGTCGACTTCATGCACGCCTCGCGCGAGGAGCTCGAGAGCCTCCGCAAGGCGATCTATCCGCTCACCCGCAAGCTCGCGGTGCGCCTGGCCCGCAAGCGCCGCCACGGCCGCAAGGGCCCGCTCGACTTCCGCGCCACCGTCCGCCAGTCGCTCAGCTACGGCGGCGTTCCCGTCGATCCGCGCTTCCGCTATCCCCGGCCGGCCAAGCCCGAGATATTCGTGATCGCCGACATCTCCGGATCGGTGGCCGCCTTCGCCCGGTTCACCCTCCAGCTCGTCTACGCCATCTCCGGGCAGTTCTCCCGGGTGCGGTCGTTCGTGTTCGTCGACGGGCTCGACGAGGTCACCAGCTACTTCGAAGGGGTCGAGGACATCGCCGTCGCCATCCACCGGGTGAACACCGAAGCCGACGTGGTCTGGGTCGACGGCCACTCCGACTACGGCCACGCCTTCGAGGTGTTCGCCGAGCGCTACGGCAAAGACGTCGGCCCCAAGACCACCGTGTTGATCCTCGGCGACGCCCGGAACAACTACCACGCGTCGGAGGCCTGGCTCATCGGCGAGATGCAGCAGAAGGCCCGCCACGTCTACTGGCTGAACCCCGAGCCCAAGGCCTACTGGGACACCGGCGACTCCATCGTGGGGGAGTACGGCGTGCACTGCGACGGCACCTTCGAGTGCCGCAACCTGCGCCAGCTCGAACGCTTCGTCGACATCCTCGAGTAGCCCGGGGTCACATGAGGTGGAGGCCGCACTCCGTCTTGGCCTGGCCGGCCCAGCGCCCCGACCGGGGGTCGTCCGGGTCGAGCGGCTTCTGCGTGCACGGCTGGCACCCGATCGACGGGTAGCCCTGGTCGATCAGCGGGTTGACGATCACGCCGTGGTCGTCGATGTAGCCCTGCACGTCGAGATCGGACCAGGTGGCCAGCGGGTTCACCTTGATCAGGCCCCGCAGGTCGCGCGCCACGATCGGCGCTCGTACGCGGCTGTCGGCCTCGGCCCGGCGCAGGCCGCTCATCCAGGCCGCCTTGCCGCTGAGGGCCCGGTCGAGCTGGCCCACCTTCACCGCCGAGCAGCAGTTCTCCGGATCGGCCTGCCAGAGCGGCTCGTCCTGGCGTTGCACGGTCATGATCTTGAGGTTCAGCCCGTACTGGCGCCGCACCGCCTCGACCGTCTCGAGGGTCTCGGGGAAGTGGTAGCCGGTGTCGATGAACACGACCTCGATGGCCGGGTCGACCTTCACGGCGAGGTCGATGAGCACGGCGTCGGTCATCGAGGCGGCCAGCGCGAAGTGGGGCGCGAAGTTCTCGACGGCCCACTCGATGATCGACGACGCGGCCCAGCTCTCGAACCGCTCGCTCAGCTCTTTCAACTCGGCGTCGGTGAAGTCCGGCGCCGAGAGGTTCGTGAGACTCATGTGGCGCACTCCGACTCGCCGATCTCGGCGATGTAGGGCCCGGTCTCGTCGTAGTCGACGTAGAAGTCCGGGTTGTCCTCGGGGGTGGGGAAGACGTCGAGCTCCTTGAGGGTGGCGCCGATGGCCTTGGAGCCCCCGGAGCGCTCGATCCAGCTGCGGAACGACTCGCCGACGGTGCGCTCGTCGTTGAAGCGCCTCACAACTCGCACGACCGCCTCAGGCGCGTTCTTGGCCGGCAGGCGCATGGCCTTCTCGCCGAACTCGATCTTCTCCTCGCCGACGTAGCCGCCGAGGAGCATCTGGTAGCCGGGGGCGGCCTTGCCGTGGGCCCGGCGCTCGGCGCCGTTGAACCCGATGTCGGAGATGTGGTGCTGGCCGCAGGAGTTGGTGCAGCCGGAGATGTTGATGCGGAGCCCGCCGACCTCGGCCAGGCCCTCGCTGTCGAGGGCGGTGCTGATCGCATCGGCCAGGCCACGGCTCTGGGTCACGGCCAGGTTGCAGGTGTCGGCGCCGGGGCAGGCCACCACGTCGCGCACCAGCTCGGCGCCGGGGGTGGCCATGCCGATGGCCTCGAGCCGGCTGAACAGCGTGGGGAGCTGCCGTTCGGAGAGGCCTCGGAAGGCGAAGTTCTGACGGTTGGTGATGCGGACCTCGGCGCCGAACTCGCGGGTGATGGACGCGAGGCCTCGGAACTGGTCGGCGGTGACGTCGCCGAGCGGGGAGTGGGCGATCGCCGACACCGTGCCCTTGGCCACGCCGCGCACGACGTTGGTGTCCTCCCAGCGCTCGTAGGCGCCGGGACGGCGGAGGGCGACCGGGGTGCCCTGGCCCATCGGGGTCGGGGTCTGGTCGGCGGCCATGCCAGCGGGGGCGTCACCCACCTTCTCGACCTCGGAGGGGATGCCGCCGGGCCAGCTGGAGGAGGCGAGCAGCAGGTGTCGGACCTTGAAGATCCGACGCTGGAGCTCCTCGAAGCCGAGCGTGTCGACCAGCCACTTCAGCCGGGCCCGCAGCTTGTTGTCGCGGTTGCCGGCCTGGTCGAACACCCGGAGGATCGACTCGATGGTGGGGAGCAGGTCCTCGCGGGCGGTGAACTCCTCGAGGGCGAGCGCCGGATGCGGGTTCGCGCCCAGGCCGCCCGCGATGTAGACGCGGAAGCCGGTCTCGAAGGTGCCGTCCTCGCGGGTGCGGGAGGCGGCGATGACGCCGACGTCGTTGAACATGGCCTGGCCGCAGTCGGTGCTGCAGCCGGAGAAGTTGATCTTGAACTTCCGCGGCATCCGCTGGGCGATCGGGTTGCGCAGGAAGTGCTGGAAGGTGGCCTCGACCCACGGCGTGATGTCGAGGATCTCGAACGGGCAGGCCCCGGCGAGGTGGCAGCCCTGCACGTTGCGGACCGTGTCGCCGCAGGCCTCCCGGGTGGTGAGACCGACCGCCGCGAGGTCGCGCATCACGTCGGGCACCTGCTCGAGCTGCACGAAGTGGAACTGCACGTTCTGGCGGGTGGTGAGGTGGCCCCAGCCGCGGGAGTAGCGCTCGGAGATGTCGGCCATGCGGTCGAGCTGCTGGGCCGTGATCACGCCGCCCGGCGCCTTGATGCGCACCATCTGGTTGTGCCCGCCCTGACGCTGGCCGTAGATGCCGTTGTTCAGCCGGAAGACGCGGAAGACGTCGTCGTCGAGGTCCCCGGCGAGGTAGCGGGTGAGTTGCTGCTCGAACTTGGCGATGTCGGCGGCTGTCCCGGCGTCGATGGCGAGGTCGGCCATGGCACGTCTACTCCCGAGGTTCCGGCTTCTGAGGGTTGAAACCTGGACGATGGGATCTGTATCGGATTCCCGACGCCCGAGGTCAAGAATCTACTCGGCCGCCGTCGGAAAAGTCGACTTCCCTGATCGGAAAACGCAGGAAAGTTGTGTGGAATGCGTTTCCGAAATCACAGGTCGGCGGCTCGCCGACGACGGGTCAGCGCTGTTGGAGCAGTTCGGCCACCCGGAAGGCCAGATCGAGCGACTGGCGGCCGTTGAGCCGGGGGTCGCACATCGTCTCGTAGCGGGTGCCCAGATCCTCGTCGAAGATCTCCTCGGCGCCGCCGAGGCACTCGGTGACGTCGTCGCCGGTGAGCTCGATGTGCACGCCACCGGGCCAGGTGCCGACCGCGTGGTGGGCGGCGAAGAACCCGGCGATCTCGTCGAGGATGGCGTCGAGGTGGCGGGTCTTGCGACCGCTCGGCGCTGTGAACGTGTTTCCGTGCATCGGGTCGCACGCCCACGCCACGGGGTGGCCGGCGTCGCGGACGGCCCGCAGGAGCGGAGGCAGGGCCTCGGTGACCTTTTCGGACCCCATGCGGCTGATGAGGGTCAGCCGGCCCGGGATGCGGTCGGGGTTCAGCGCCTCGCAGAGGCCCAGCACCTCGTCGACGGAGACGGTCGGGCCGACCTTGCACCCGATCGGGTTCTGCACGCCGGACAGGAAATGGACGTGGGCGCCGTCGAGCTGGCGGGTGCGCTCACCGATCCAGAGCATGTGGGCCGAGCAGTCGTACCAGTCGCCGCTGATCGAGTCGCGGCGGGTGAGCGCTTCCTCGTAGCCCAGTAGGAGCGCCTCGTGGCTGGTGGCGACGTCGACGGTGTGGAGCTGCGGGGTGGCGGTGGTGTCGATGCCGCAGGCGGCCATGAACCGCAGGGCCCGGTCGATGCCCTCGGCCACCTCTTCGTAGCGGCGGCCCTCCGTGCTGGAGGCGACGAACTCCTGGTTCCACTGGTGGACGTGGGAGAGATCGGCGAAGCCACCCTTGGTGAACGCCCGCAGCAGGTTCAGCGTGGACGCCGACTGGTGGTAGGCGGTGATCAGCCGTTCCGGATCGGCCACTCGGGCGGCGGCGGTGAAGTCGATGTCGTTCACCATGTGGCCCCGGAACGACGGCAGCGTCACCCCGTCGACCGTCTCGGTGGCGGCCGAGCGCGGCTTGGCGAACTGCCCGGCGATGCGGCCCACCTTCACGACCGGCACACCCGAGGAGTAGGTGAGCACGACGGCCATCTGGAGGATGACCCTCAGCTTGTCCCGGATGGCGTCGGCCGAGAACACGTCGAACGACTCGGCGCAGTCGCCGGCCTGGAGCAGGAAGGCCTCCCCGGCCGCCACCTTGGCCAGGTCCGAGGTGAGCTTGCGGGTCTCGCCGGCGAACACCAACGGCGGCAGCGTGCCGAGCGCTTTGCCGGCGGCGTCGAGCGCGCCGGGGTCAGCCCAGTCGGGCTGTTGGGCGGCAGGGTGGTCCCGCCACGAAGAAGGGGACCAGGTCGTTTCCACGGGTCTCCACGTTGCCGGACGCCCGACCGGGGCGCAAAGCGTTTGGGTGGGGGGCCTGGGGTCAGGCGGCGTCGATGCGGTCGCCGGCCTGATCGCGCACGGCGGTCACCGCCCGCTTCACCAGGCGCCGGGCGGCCTCGGCGGTGACACCGAGCTCCTCGCCGACCTCGCGGTAGGAGCGCTTGCGCCCGTCGTGCAGCCCGAAGCGCTGCTCCACGGCGAACCGGGCCCGGGTGTCGAGCACCGACAGCAGATCGGTGACCAGCTGCTCGTCGACCCGATCCATCACGATCTGCTCGGGCCCCGGCAACGAGTCGGGGAGCAGGTCGATCAGCTCGTTCGAGTCGTCGTCGCCGATGGTGCGGTCGAGTGACGTCGGGGTGGTGAGGCGGTGGAGGCGGGCGTGCTCGTCGTCGAGCTCGTCACCGTCGCCGCTGACCTGGCGCAGCGCAGCCCGCAGGGAGGCGGACCGGTCGCCCGGGAGGCGGACCAGGCTGGCCTTCTGGTCGAGGGCCCGGCCGATGGCCTGGCGGATCCAGAAGGTGGCGTAGGTGGAGAACTTGAAGCCCTTGCGCCAGTCGAACTTGTCGACGGCGTGCTCGAGGCCGAGGTTTCCCTCCTGGACGAGGTCGAGCAGCTCCATGCCCGGGGGCAGGGGGTAGCGGCGGGCGACGCTGACCACGAGGCGGAGGTTGGCCCGGATGAACCGGTCCTTGGCGGCGGCGGCGGTCCGCACGGCTCGCTTGAGCTCGGCGGAGCGTTCACCGTTCTCGAGGGCGACCGCGGCGTCGCGGCCCTTCTCGATGATCTGGGACAGCTCTCGCTCCTCCTCTGCGGTGAGCAGGGGGACGAGGCCGATCTCGTTGAGGTACTGGCCGACTGAATCGCTCATTCTTGCTCTCCATCCGGTGGGAGCCGAGGCCCACACCGGTACGCTCTTCGTCTGTTCCCGGAACCCGCCTTCGGCGGGGGAAATCACAGTGATGTAACCGCAGCCGGGGGGCTGGTTGTTCCGCGGCACCGGGGTGACTTGGGTCACTGCCCTTGATGGGTGGTCGACTCGGCCGGTCTGTTCTCGTGGGACTGGTGCGGGTCCAGCCCGTCTACATCGGCGCGTCAGGCTCCATCATGAAGCCCGACATGCCCGAACCTCTACCCCTTTTCGTGGTGCTCGTAGACTTTCGGGGATGCAATCGACCGGGCGACGGTGTGGTGTGCTCGGCGGAACGTTCGATCCGCCCCACATCGGGCACATGCTCGCCGCGGTCAACGTCCGCCAGGCCCTCGATCTCGACGAGGTGCTCCTGGTGGTCGCCAACGACCCGTGGCAGAAGTCGGGGGAGCGTCCCGTGACCCCCGCCGAGGACCGCCTCGCCATGGTCACCGCCGCCGCTGCTGGCCTCGAGGGCATCGTGGCCTCCGACCTGGAACTGCGCCGTGGCGGCCCCAGCTACACCGTCGACACCCTTCGTGAGCTGGGAGAACGCGATCCGGGGGGAGCGCGCTTCCTCGTCCTCGGCGCCGACGCCGCCGGCGGGCTCCTGTCGTGGGAGCGCGCCGAGGAGCTGCCCTCGCTCGCCACCCTCGTCCTGGTCGACCGCCCCGGCGTGGCCTGCCCGCCTCCGCCCGCCGGTTGGCCGTTCGTGCGGGTCGAGATCCCCCGGGTGGAGGTGTCGAGCACGGACGTACGAGCCCGCGTCGCCGACGGCCGTCCCCTCGACTTCCTCCTGCCGCCCGGGGTGGTGACCTGTATCCGGGAGCGCCGGTTGTACGGTTTCGCGAGCTCATGACGACTGCGACACCGCCCAGCCCCTCGACCCGCGACGGTGACGAGGTCGACGACATCGCCGCCATCGTCGACGAGCAGCGGGCGCCGCGACGGGCGGTCCGGTCGCGCTGGTGGCGCATCGGCTACCCGATCGTGCTGGTCCTGCTCCTGCTGGCCATCCCGGCGCTGGTGTTCGCCGGACTGCGGACCATCCTCGACAGCACCGACGGCCAGCTCGTCCGACGGGTGACCGACCCCAGCGCTCCCGGCTACGAGGCGGTGGTCGAGCTGACCCCCACCCAGCTGGTCGTGGCCGTCGGCCCCGACGGTTCGCTCGACTCGTTGTCCCTGCTCGCCCTCACCTCCCGCGACGTCGGTGGCGTGATGACGATCCCGGCCACGACGCTGGCGCCGTTTCCCGGTGGACCGCTCTCGCTCGCCTACGTCCACGACAACCTCGGCGTCGACGTGCTCCGCGAGCAGGTCAGCACGATGCTCGATCTCGACATCGCCGACGTGCAGGTCGTCGGCAGCGCCGACTGGGAGGCCGACGTG
>DATDIY010000049.1:0-7244 GCA_036520815.1 Acidimicrobiales bacterium | reverse complement strand
CCAAGTCCACGCCGACGGAGAAGAAGGTCCAGCCGTGATGAACTCCCCTGACCTCATCGAGGCCCTGCAGGCGCTCGCCGTCGACAAGGGGATCTCGGTCGACACCCTGTTCGGCGCTCTCGCCGACGCGTTCGAGTCGGCGTACAAGCGCCTGCCCGACGCCCAGGAGTACGCCTGGGTGATCATCGATCCCGACAGCGGCGAGGTCCGGGTCCTGGCCCAGGAGCTCGACGAGGACGGCGTGCCGATCGGCGAGGAGTTCGACGTCACCCCGCCGCCGGAGGTGTGGGGCCGCGTCGCCGCCCAGACGATGAAGCAGGTGATGAGCCAGCGCATCCGCGAGGCCGAGCGGGAGATGAAGTACGAGGAGTACGCCGGCCGCGAAGGCGACATCGTCACCGGCATCATCCAGCAGACCGACGCCCGCTACACGCTGCTCGACCTCGGCCGGGTCGAGGCCCTCATGCCCCAGGCCGAGCAGGTGCCCTACGAGCGCCCCGAGCCCGGCGCCCGCGTGAAGGCCTACATCGTCGAGGTCCGCAAGACGGCCAAGGGACCCCAGATCGTGGTCAGCCGCACCCATCCCGGCCTGATCAAGCGGCTCTTCGAGCTCGAGGTGCCCGAGATCGCCGACGGCGTCGTCGAGATCAAGGCCTGTGCCCGCGAGCCCGGTGCCCGCACCAAGATCGCCGTCTGGTCGAATGACAACAACGTCGATCCGGTCGGCGCCTGCGTGGGTGCCCGCGGTGCCCGCGTCCGCATGGTCGTGAATGAGTTGCGGGGCGAGAAGATCGACATCGTCCCGTTCTCCGACGAGCCCCCCGACTTCGTGATGAAGGCCCTGTCGCCGGCCAAGGTGAAAGAGGTCCGCATCCACGAGGATGACGGCCGCGCCGAGGTGATCGTCCCCGACTACCAGCTGTCGCTCGCCATCGGCAAGGAGGGCCAGAACGCCCGTCTCGCCGCCCGGCTGACCGGTTGGCGCGTCGACATCAAGAGCGAGACCCAGCTGGCGGAGGAAGAGGCGTACAACAACCAGGACTGGGCCGAGGGCGAGTGGGTCGTCGACGCCGAGTCCGGCGAGCAGGTGTGGGTCCCGGCCGAGGGTGGCGAGGCCATGTCGGCCGAGGCGTACGCCCAGGCGAGCGAGGAGCAGGCCGCCGCCGAAGCCGACGGCGCCACTCCGACCGCCGAGGTGGCTCCCGAGGTGGCAGCAGCGGATGCTGCGGTCGACACGCCCGCCGAAGCAACGGTGGACGAGACCACGGCCGACGAGGCCGCTCCCGAGGAGCAGCCTGACGGCGAGGTGACCTCCTCCGAGGAAGCCGCGGAGCCGGCCGCTAGCGTGGCTGAGGAACCTGAGGGCGACGGCGAGTCCGCCTAGCCGCGGGTCATTCCCCGACGCCGTTCGTGCGCGCCCGCTCGGCGCGCGAGGATGGAACGTCCCGGTTTTCGGATCGGGACCGCAAGACATGGGTGCGCCGGGGCGGCGCGCCGTTCGCAGTGAGGACTGAGGTCAGCTTGGCAAGGAACCCCCGCGTCTACGAGCTTGCACGAGAGCTCGGGCTCACCAACAAGGAGACGCTCGACCTGTGCATCGCGCTCGGGATCGGCGTCAAGAGCCATTCGTCGAGCGTCGTCGAGGCCCAAGCCGACCGCGTTCGCCGCAAGGCCGAGCGGGAAGGCCTGATCCGCGATCAACAGCCCGAGGAGCCGGAGAAGAAGCCGGCCAAGGGCAAGAAGGCCGTCGAGGAGGTCGCCGAGGCGCCCGCTCCGGCTCCGGAGCCCTCACCCGCTCCTGCTCCCGTCGAGGCCCCGGCCGTCGAGGCCCCGGTCGCGCCGGCGCCCGCACCGGCACCGGCCCCCGCCGCGGAAGAGGCGCCATCCGCTCCTGCCCCGGAGGCACCGGCCGCCGAGGCACCGGCCGCCGCGCCCGCTGCTCCCCGACGGGTGATCTCGTCGTCGGGCAGCCAGGGCCCGACCCGGCGCGAGGAGCCACCCCGCCCCGTCGAGCGCCCCGCGCCGCGTCCGCAGGCGCCCGCCGCGTCGGCCGCTCCGTCGGCTCCTCCCCGAGCACCGGCCCCCACTCCCCCCGCGGAGGCTCCGGCCGCGCGCGGCCCGGCCCCGGCGCCCCAGCGGCCGCCGGTGTCGACGTCGGGCAAGCCCATCCCGCCCCCGCCCGGCAAGCCCCCGACCTCCTCGACCGGCAAGCCCATCCCGCCGCCGCCCGGCATGCGCCGTGCGCCCGCGGGCGGTCCGAGCGGTCGACCGGGTGGTCCCGGTGCCGGCCGTGGGCCCGGTGGCCCCGGCGGTAGCGGCCGCCCCATGGGTGGCGGCGGTGGTCGACCGGGTGGTCCCGGCGGTGGCATGGGCATGGGCCCGCGCCCCGGCGGTGGTGGTGGTCCCGGCGGTGGCGGCCCGGGCGGTCGTCCCGGCGGTCCCGGCGGCGGTCGTCCCGGTGGCCCTGGCGGGCCCCGTCGGCCTCAGCGTCGCAAGGGCAGGCGTCGTCGCAACCGTGACGAGCTGCAGCCGATGGAGGCTGCGAGCTACACGCCTCGCGAAGCGCCCGTCCCGCAGGGCGAGATCGTCCTCGAGCGCGCCTCCACGCCCCAGGAGCTCGGCCCCAAGCTGAACCGCACCGCGGCCGACGTCGTGCGCTTCCTCATGCAGCAGGGCGAGATGGTCACCGCCACCCAGTCGCTCAACGACGACATGATCGAGCTGTTCGCGGCCGAGATCGGTGCGGAGATCCGCCTGGTCAACCCGGGCGAGGAGCAGGAGGTCGAGCTCCAGAAGCTGCTCGATCTCGACGAGGACGTCGACGACGAGACCTACGAGTCCTGGCCGGTGCGCCCTCCGGTGATCACCGTCATGGGCCACGTCGACCACGGCAAGACCAAGCTGCTCGACCAGATCCGCAACGCCAACGTGGTCGCGGGCGAAGCCGGCGGCATCACCCAGCACATCGGTGCGTACCAGGTCGTCAAGGACGGCAAGGCCCTCACCTTCCTCGACACCCCCGGCCACGAGGCGTTCACCGCCATGCGGGCCCGCGGCGCCGAGGCCACCGACATCGTCATCCTCGTGGTGGCGGCCGACGACGGTGTGATGCCTCAGACCATCGAGGCGCTCAACCACGCCAAGGCGGCCGAGGTCCCGATCATCGTGGCGATCAACAAGATCGACCGCGAGAACGCCCAGCCCGAGCGGGTCATGCAGCAGCTGTCCGAGCACGGCCTCGTCCCCGAGGCCTGGAGCGGCGACACCGTGATGGTCGAGGTGTCGGCGTTGCAGAACCTCGGCATCGACGACCTCCTCGAGAACGTGGCGGTCCTCGCCGAGCTCGAGGACCTCCGGTCCAACCCCGACGGGCGTGCCCGCGGCGTGGTGCTGGAGTCCAACCTCGACATCGGTCGGGGCCCGGTGGCCACGATCCTCGTCCAGCAGGGCACCCTGAAGATCGGCGATCCGCTGGTCGCCGGTGCGGCCTGGGGCCGAGTGCGGGCGCTGATCGACGACAAGGGCAACCAGATCAAGGAAGCCGGGCCGTCCACGCCGGTGCAGGTCCTCGGCCTGAACGAGGTCGCCGTCTCGGGTGATCGCTTCGTGATCGCCCCCGACGAGAAGACCGCCTCCAAGGTGGCCTCCACCCGCGAGCACTGGCTCCGGGTCGCCACCATCGGCCGTGAGGCTCACGCCATGAGCGGCGGGGCCAAGCTCGAGGACATCTTCCAGCAGATCCAGGCCGGCGAGACCGCCACCCTGAACCTGATCCTCAAGGCCGACGTCACCGGTTCGCTCGAGGCCCTCACCGAGAGCCTGCGCAAGCTCGAGCGTGACGAGGTGAAGATCGGCTTCGTGCACCGGGCCGTGGGCGGCATCACCCAGAACGACGTGCAGCTGGCCGCCACCTCGAACGCCACCATCATCGGCTTCAACGTGCGTCCGGACCGCCAGGCCCGGGAGCTCGCCGACGCCGAGGGCGTCGAGATCCGCACCTACGAGATCATCTACCAGATCCTCGAGGACATCGAGAACGCCGTGCTGGGCCTGCTCCAGCCCGAGTTCGAAGAGATCGTCACCGGCGACGCCGAGGTTCGCGAGATCTTCCGGGTGCCCAAGGTCGGCGCCATCGCCGGCTGCTACGTCACCAACGGCGTCATCACCCGGAACTCGAAGGTCCGCTTCCTCCGGGAGGGCACGATCATCTGGAAGGGCGCCGTCGCCTCGCTGCGGCGCTTCAAGGACGACGTGCGTGAGGTCGCCGCCGGGTTCGAGTGCGGCATCGGCCTCACCGACTTCCAGGACCTCACGCCGGGCGACGTCATCGAGACCTACGAGGATCGAGAGATCCCGAGGACCTAGTGGCTGGGCCCGCCGGCGGCGTCCGGCGGGCACCGGGCGCTGGGCCCCGGGCTCGTCCGCTCCGGACGGGTCCAGGTGCGGCGGTAGCCTGACGCCGTGGCCCTGTACGTGCTGGCGCTGGCCGTCGACGTGCGGATCCCCGATGCGCAGTCCCTCAAGGACAAGCGGTCGGTGGTGCGGTCGATCCTCGACGGGGCGCACCGGCGCTTCGGAGCGAGCACGTCCGAGACGGGTGACGCCGACGTCCACCAGCGCTCGGAGCTGGGGTTCGCCGTGGCGGCGTCGTCGGTCACGCAGGCGACCGAAGTGGTCGACGCCATCGAGCGGTTCGTGTGGTCGTTCCCGGAGATCGAGGTGGTGGCGTGCGAGCGCCACTGGATGGAGGTCGAGCGATGAAGCGCAGGAGCAACCAGGGAGGCCCACGCGGCGCCGCCCGCCAGTACCCGCGCACGGCGCGGCTCAACGAGCTGCTGCGTGAGATCCTCGCCGACGAGCTCGAGCGTCTCGACGACGAGCGCCTCGAGTTGGTGACGATCACGTCCGTCGCCATCGAGGGCGACCTGCGACGGGCGGCGGTGTTCTACGACTCGCTCGAGGGGGAGGAGGGCGATGAGGTCATCCTCGGGGCCCTGGGCGAGCTGCGGTGGCGCCTGCAGGGGGCCATCGGCCGCCAGGCCCGCATCAAGCACACGCCCGAGCTGTCCTTCGCCCCGGATCCGGCGGTGAGGGCCGGCGCCCGCATCGAGTCACTGCTGGCCGAGATCCCCGAGCCCACTGCGGGCGGGCCCGACGACGGTGGCGAGCTGGCGCCCTCGTGAGTCGCCGGAGGGGGGCGGACGGGCCCGACGGGCTCGTGGTCGTCGACAAGGAGGCGGGATGGACGTCCCACGACGTCGTCGCCAAGTCCCGTGGGCTGCTCGGCACCCGCAAGGTCGGCCATTCCGGCACCCTCGACCCCGACGCCACCGGTGTGCTGCTGCTCGGGGTGGGCCGGGTCACGCGGCTGTTGAAGTTCCTGACCGCGCTGCCCAAGACCTACACCTGCGAGATCGTCCTCGGTGCGGAGACGACCACCCTCGACGCCTCGGGCGAGGTGACGGCCACCCACGACATGGCCGGGGTTGCGTTCGCCGACATCGAGAAGGCGGCCGCCGAGCTGACCGGCGCCATCCTGCAGGTGCCACCGATGGTGTCCGCGGTGAAGATCGACGGGAAGCGGCTGCACCAGCTCGCCCGGGAGGGCATCGAGGTCGAACGGGAACCCCGGCCGGTCACCGTCCACCGCTTCGTGGTCGAACCCACCGACGATCCCCTCGTCGTGCGGGCCGAGGTCGAGTGCTCGTCGGGCACCTACGTGCGCACCCTCGCCGCCGATCTCGGCCATGCCCTCGGCGGCGGCGCCCACCTGCGGGCCCTGCGCCGCACGGCCATCGGCTCGTTCACGCTGGCCGACGCCCACCCCCTCGCCGAGGTGTCACCGGAGGTGGTGCTCACCCCGGCGGAAGCGATGCGCGACTACCCGAACGTGGTCGTCGACGATGCCGAGGCGGTCGACGTCGGTCACGGCAAGGTCCTGACCCGCGACGACCGTTGGCCGGGCGACGGGCCGTGGTGCGTGGTCGACACCACCACCCGCCTGCTCGCCGTCTACGGGGCGCACCGGGGCGACACGGTCAAGCCCGACGTGGTGGTGGCCCCGGTCGAGGGTCCCGGTCCCGGCGGAGGCTGACACCGGGTTCTTCGGGAAAGGATGTCGAGAACGCTGAGCCGGCTCCGTCCCAGGGGTGCAGTCGGCCGGTAGGGGCCGACCTCACACGAGGAGAACACGATGGCCAAGTACCTGTTGCTCAAGCACTACCGGGGCGCGCCGGCGTCCGCCAACGACGTCCCGATGGACCAGTGGACGCCTGACGAGGTCGACGCCCACATCGGGTTCATGAACGACTTCGCCACCCGGCTGGAGGGCACCGGCGAGTTCATCGACGGGCAGGCCCTGTCGCCCGAGGGCGTGTGGGTGCGATCCGACGGCGAGGGACGGCCGCCGGTGACCGACGGCCCGTTCGCCGAGACGAAGGACCTGATCGCGGGGTGGATGGTGATCGACGTCGACAGCTACGAGCGAGCGATCGAGCTCGCCGCTGAGCTGTCGGCCGCACCCGGGGCCGGCGGCGAACCGATCCACGAGTGGCTGGAGCTGCGACCCTTCCTCACAGCGCCGCCGACGTTCGACCACTGACCATGCACGAGGTCGAGCTGCGAGCGCTCGTCCCGCAGGTGCTGAGCGTCCTCGTCCGTCGCGGGGCCGACTTCGCGACGGCCGAGGACGCTGTCCAGGAGGCGCTCGTGCGGGCCTTGTCGGCATGGGAGGACGAGACGCCCGTCGACCCCAAGGGTTGGCTCATCACGGTGGCGTGGCGAGCCTTCCTCGACATGACCCGGTCGGAGGCGGCGCGCCGCGACCGCGAGATGCGGTTCGACGCCGAACCGCCAGTGGGAGCCGTCCCGAGCGCCGACGACACGCTGCGTCTCTACTTCCTGTGCGCGCACCCCGATCTCACGTCGTCGTCGGCCGTGGCGTTGACCCTCCGGGCCGTGGGTGGACTCACCACCCGCGAGATCGCTCGGGCCTACCTCGTGCCCGAGGCCACCATGGCCCAGCGCATCAGTCGCGCCAAGCGCGTGGTCAGCCAGGCCGGTCTCGATGACGACGGCGTCGATCGCGATCGTGACGTCGGCACGGTGATGCGGGTGCTGTACCTGGTCTTCAACGAGGGCTACTCCGGTGACGTCGACCTCGCCGCCGAGGCGATCCGGCTCACCCGGCAGCTGGCCGCCTTGGTGGACGACCCAGAGGTGCACGGCCTGCTCGCCCTCATGCT
>DATDIY010000048.1:0-4339 GCA_036520815.1 Acidimicrobiales bacterium | reverse complement strand
AGCCCCGACGTGAAGCGCCAGCGGGTGTTCGGAGGTCAGGTCGCCGGCCAGGCTCTGGTGGCGGCCGCTCGAACCGTGGACGAGGGCTTCTCGGTGCACTCGCTGCACGCCTACTTCCTGCGTCCCGGCGACACCCGCATCCCGATCCTCTACGAGGTCGAACGCATCCGCGACGGGCTCTCGTTCGTCACCCGACGGGTCACCGCCGTCCAGCACGGACGGGCCATCTTCAGCCTCTCGGCGTCGTTCCAGGTGCCCGAGGACGGCTTCGACCACTCGGCCGAGATGCCCGAGGTGCCCCTGCCCGACAGCCTCCCCGACATCGCCGAGCGGGCCGGCGACGCATCCACCGCCGACGGCCGGCTCATCTCCGAGCTCGACCTGCCCTTCGACCTGCGCAACTGCGACTGGACCCACGAGGACCGCCGCACGCCGCTCCCGCCCTACCAGCGGGTGTGGCTCAAGACCACCGGCGTGCTCCCGGACAACCCGCTGCTGCACGCCTGCGCCCTCACCTACGCGTCGGACATGACGCTGCTCGACACGGCCCTGCTCCCCCACGGGCTCGACCACGATGGCGACGTCTTCATGGCGACCCTCGACCACGCGATGTGGTTCCACCGGCCGTTCCGGGCCGACGAGTGGCTGCTCTACGCGCAGGACACGCCCTCGGCGTCGGGCGGGCGGGGCTTCGCCACCGGATCGGTGTTCACCGCCGACGGCAAGCTGGCCGTCACCGTCGTCCAGGAGGGCGTGCTCCGTCCTCCGCGGTGACGCTCGGTAGCCTCGGACCTGCCATGGCGAGCGCGTTCCACCATCATCGATCGGCGCGGACACGCAGCGCCGTCGCCGTGATCACCCTCGCGATGACGCTGGCCCTCGTCGCCGGGGCCTGCACGGGGGACGAAGGCGACGCCGCCCCGACCACCACGACGTCGCCCCCACCCACGACGGCGCCGACCACGACCACCATCGACGCCGCCGGTCAGGCCCTCATCGCGGCGTTCCAAGACACCTCCATCCGCCTCGACCCGGTCATCCCGAACGGTCTCGACTACCCGACGGCGATGGTCCAGCGACCGGGCCGCAACCAGTGGTGGATCGCCGAACGGCCGGGCCGGATCCGGGTGGCCACGGTGAACAGCAGCCGCAACCGGGCGACCGGCGAGATCAAGCAGGAGGGCATCACCCTCCTGCCCGGCGCCGTCCTCGACATCTCGTCGACGACGAGCACCGACGGCGAGCGGGGCCTGCTCGGGATCGCCTTCTCCACCGACGGGCGCACCCTCTACGTCGACCACACCAGCCAGGAGGGCGACGTCGTGGTGGCGGCCTACGCCGTCGAGGACCTGCGGGCCTTCGCCGGGCCCGGCACCCCTCCCCCAGTGGCGACGGTGGTGAAGATCGACCCCGCCAGTCGGGTGGAGCTGCTCGACATCGAGCACAAGGAGAACACGAACCACAACGGCGGCCAGCTGGTCCTCGGCCCCGACGGCTACCTGTACATCGGGGTGGGTGACGGCGGCGGCACCGGCGACCCCGAGAACCGGGCCCAGGACAAGGACTCGCTGCTCGGCAAGATCCTGCGGATCGACCCCGCCGGTGGCAACCTCGGCCAGCGGTACGCCGTTCCCCCCGACAACCCGTTCGTCGCCGGTGGCGGGCGGCCCGAGATCCACCTCTACGGGGTGCGCAACCCGTGGCGGTTCAGCTTCGACCGAGAGACCGGGGCGTTGTGGGTCGCCGACGTGGGCCAGGGCGCCATCGAGGAGATCAACCGGCTGCCGGCGGACACCGCCGCCGGACGGGGCGCCAACCTGGGCTGGAGCTGGTTCGAGGGCGATCAGCGGTTCCGACCGGAGGGCACGCCGCCCCGGGGCCTGGTGAAGCCGCTGCACACCTACGACCACTCCGAAGGCCGCTGCTCGATCACCGGCGGGTTCGTCTACCGGGGCGTCGACCTCGAGGACGAGCTCGGCGCCGTCTACGTGTACGGCGACTACTGCACCGGCGAGATCCGGGGTCTCCTCTCGAGGCAGGGCGTCGTGCTCGCCGACCGGGGCCTGGGCGCCGGAGCGGGGCAGAACGGCCTGGTGAGCTTCGCCCAGGACGAGCAGGGCGAGCTGTACGTGCTGGCCGCCAACGGCTCGATCTCGAAGATCGTCCGATGAGCTCCGACCCGCGAGCTGCCGAGGCCGATGCCGCCATCCACACGGCCGAGGCCGCGGTCGTCGACACGCCTCGGTGGCGGCGGGGCCGCACCCTGTCGGACGGCTCGAAGCTCTACTGGTGGAGGGAGCTGCTGATCGTCGTCGTGGTGGACCTGGTCTACGAAACGGTCCGCAACATGTCGTCGGCCAAACCGGAGAAGGCGTACCGCAACGCCGAACGGATCATCCAGTGGCAGCGCGACCTCGGCATCTGGCACGAGCACGGCATGCAGCAGTGGGCCCTGAACTTCACGCCGCTGATCGTGGTCGCCAACTACTTCTACGGATCCGTGTACATCGCGGCGACCATCTTCGGCCTCATCTTCCTGTACCGCCGCCACTCCGACGACTACCCGCTGTGGCGCAACACTCTCGCCATCGGCACCCTCCTCGGTCTGATCGGCTTCGCCACGTTCCCGCTGATGCCGCCCCGGCTGCTCGACGTCATGGGCCCGCCCGGCCAGAGCTGGGACTTCGTCGACACGCTCCTGAAGTACCCGACCTTCTGGTCGTTCGACTCCGAGGGCATGAAGGCGATCTCCAACCAGTTCGCGGCCATGCCGTCGCTGCACTGCGGCTGGGCGTTCTGGGGCCTGGCCGTGTTCTTCCCCCGGGTGAAGACCTGGTGGGGCAAGACCCTCGCCGTCCTCTACCCGATCGCCACCATCTACGTGGTCGTGATCACCGGGAACCACTACGTCCTCGACGCCGTCGGCGGGCTGTTGATCTTCGTGGTCGGCTACGGCGTCGCCCGGCTCGTCACCAGGGCCGGCCGCCGCGCCTCCAAGGACGTGCCCGACGACTCGATCGGTGGGCAGTTGTCACCGATTCCGTGACATCCACCCACCGGTGACGATCAGGCACGGATGTCGTAGCCGCAGAGGGTGTCGCCGCTGGCCATGTGGTGGGTGCGGGTCACCTCGGCACCGGGGAGCACGGCGCGGATGAACTCGATCTCACTGGAGCAGGCCTGGCCGTAGCGGTTGGCGACCGACGCGATCGCGCAGTTGTGCTCCTCGATGCGGTGGTGGCCGCGCCCGAGGGTCGTGACGCTCGTGAGGTAGCCGTCCTCGTCGAGGATGCGAGCCAGCTCGACGACCTTGGCCGCCAACGAGCGCTTGGACGACAGCCGGCGCTCGGCCGCTTCGATGCGGGCGGCCCGGCGACGACGGAAGACCCGGTCGACGATCTCGGGATCCTCGTCGGCGAGGTAGCCGAGCAGCTCGTTGGTCAAGGCGCCGTATGCCTTCGGGAACAACGGCTCGGCGGCCGCAGTGACCCGGTACTCGTAGAGCGGACGACCTCGCTGTCCGTGGCGCCGAGGGGCCTCCTCCCGCGAGACCAGACCGGCCCGGTGGAGGGCCTGGAGGTGTTGGCGGGCGCCGCTCTCGGTCATGTCGAGGGCCTCGGCGACCTCCTCGACCGGCGCCGGCTCGAGGCGCCGCACGGCGTGGAGCACGGCCCGGCGCCCGGGTGCCAGCGGGGGTGGCACCACGACCCCGCCGGCGGCGGAGCCAGAGCGGGGGACCTCGGTGGTCGCCATGGCGTGCACCCTACGGGAGCAACAGGTGGGAGTCGCCGAACTCGTGCCACAGGTAGCCGGCGTCCCAGGCGGTCTCGTACGCCTCCCGCACCAGCCCTTCGGGAGCGACGGCGAGGAGCATGTCGATGTGGCTGGCGGTGGGCTCGTGCAATCCCGTCACTAGGCCGTCGACCGCCCGCACCCCCCGCACCGGGGTGACCACCACGTCGGTCCATCCGTGGGCCGGGTGCACGTGGCCGCGGTCGTCCGCGGCGGATTCGAGCGCTCGCACCACAGTGGTGCCGACGGCGACGACGCGGCCACCCGCGGCTCGGGCCTCGTTGACGATCCGGGCGGTGGTGGCCGGCACCGAGAACCACTCGGGGTACGGCGCCTCGTGGCCCTCGAGCGACGACACACCGGTGTGCAGCTCGAGCGGGGTGACGACGACTCCCGCGCTCACGAGGGCGGCCACCAGCTCGGTGGTGAACGGACGGGACGCGCTGGGCATCTCGGCGCTGGTGCGGTTGCGGGCGAACACCGAGCGGTAGGTGTCGATGGGCCAGTCCCGCTCGACGTAGCGGTAGCGGATGGCCCGGCCGTGGGC
>DATDIY010000047.1:0-8360 GCA_036520815.1 Acidimicrobiales bacterium | reverse complement strand
ACGGGGGATTCCGCTCCACCTACGACTACGGCCCCATCGGCGTGCAGCTGCTGCGCAACGTCAAGGACGCCTGGTGGCGGGCCATGGTGCAGATGCGAGACGACGTGGTGGGCCTCGACGCCGCCATCCTGTCGCCGCCCGCCATCTGGGAGGCCTCCGGGCACCTCAAGAACTTCACCGATCCGCTCGTCGACTGCCGGCAGTGCCGTGAGCGCTTCCGCGAGGACCAGCTCGACGACCTCACGGTGTGCCCGAACTGCGGAGGCACGGACACCTTCACCGAGGCCCGCCAGTTCAACCTCATGTTCAAGACCCACGCCGGCCCGGTGGAGTCCGACGCCGCGGTCGCCTACCTGCGGCCCGAGACGGCGCAGGGCATGTTCGTGAACTTCACCAACGTGCTCCAGGCCAGCCGCAAGAAGCCCCCGTTCGGGATCGCCCAGATCGGCAAGTCGTTCCGCAACGAGATCACGCCCGGCAACTTCGTGTTCCGAACGCGCGAGTTCGAGCAGATGGAGATGGAGTTCTTCGTCCCGCCCGACGACGCCCAGCAGTGGTACGAGTACTGGGTCCAGGCCCGCTTCGACTGGTACCTCGGCCTCGGCATCCCGGCCGACAAGCTCCGCATCCGCCCTCACGACGCCGACGAGCTGAGCCACTACTCCTCGGGCACCTCCGACGTGGAGTTCCTGTTCCCCTGGGGATGGGGTGAGCTGGAGGGCATCGCCAACCGGGGCGACTACGACCTCACCCAGCACGCCACCCATTCGGGCGAGAAGCTCGACTACTTCGACCAGGCCAGCAACACCCGCTACACGCCACACGTGATCGAGCCGGCGGCCGGCGCGACGCGAACGATGATGGCGTTCCTGCTCGCCGCCTACGACGAGGAGGAGGTGCGGGGCGAGGTGCGCACCGTCCTGCGCCTGCACCCGCGCCTCGCCCCGTACAAGGTCGCGGTGCTGCCTCTGTCGAAGAAGGACACGCTCACCCCCCTGGCCCGTGAGGTGCTCGGCCTGCTCCAGCCGCACATGATGTGCGACTACGACGAGACCCAGGCCATCGGTCGTCGGTACCGCCGTCAGGACGAGCTCGGCACGCCGTTCTGCATCACCGTCGACTTCGACAGCCTCGAGGATGGCGCGGTCACGATCCGCGAGCGCGACACCATGACCCAGGACCGCGTGAAGATCGACGAGCTGCTGGCCCACCTGCTCCCGAAGCTCGCCTGACACCGACTCGCCGGCGCGCCTTGACGCCGAGGGCGGCTCGGGTTCACCTCGTGGTCAGCCGACATGCACCTTCGGGCGCCACGATGGGCCCGTAGGCTCTCTGCCCGGCACCAGGAGGACCATGAGCGACCCGAACGAGCAGCTGGCCGGACTCATCGACAGGAGTGGCTTCGCCGCCGTCCTGTTCGATCTCGACGGGGTGCTCACCGAGACCGCGACCGTGCACGCGGCGGCGTGGAAGGAGATGTTCGACGCCTTCCTCCGCAGCTGGGCCGACGCCCACAGCGTCGAGTTCGTGGCCTTCGACGTGGCCACCGACTACCCCCGGTACGTCGACGGCAAGCCGCGCTACGAGGGTGTTCGCAGCTTCCTCGCGTCCCGGGGGATCGAGCTGCCCGAGGGCGCCTCTGACGACCCGGCCGACGCCGAGACGGTCTGTGGGCTCGGCAATCGCAAGAACGACCTGGTGCAGACGATCCTGGAGACCAAGGGGGTGACGCCCTACCCCGGCTCGGTCCGGTTGCTCCGCCACGTGCGCGACGACCTCGGGCTCAAGACGGCGGTCGTGTCGTCCAGCAAGAACTGCAAGGCGGTGATCGAGGCGGCCGGCATCGCCGACTGCTTCGACGAGCGGGTCGACGGCTGGGACGTCGAAGAGGGAGGCATTCCCGGCAAGCCGGCCCCTGACACGTTCCTCGAAGCCGCTCGCCGGCTCGGCGTCGATCCCACGAAGGGGGTCGTGTTCGAGGACGCCCTCGCCGGGGTGCAGGCCGGCCATGCGGGAGGCTTCGGCCTGGTGATCGGGGTCGACCGGGCCCATCAGGCCGACGCCCTGCGCGAGCACGGCGCCGACGTGGTCGTCGACGACCTGGCCGAGCTGCTGCCGTCGTGACCGACCAGCCGACCACCGAGGAGCCTGCCGACGGCACGGCCACCGAGGGCCGGTTCGGGGAAGCCCCGAGCTCGGGCACCTCCGTCGGTGTCGCCCCGACCTACCCCGTCGAGGGCTGGCATGTCCGCGAGACCGACTTCGATCTCGACTCCCTGCCCCAGAGCGAGACCATCTTCTCGCTCTCCAACGGCTATCTGGGTCTGCGCGGCAACCTCGACGAGGGCGCCCCTGCCTTCGAGCGGGGCACGTACCTCAACGGCTTCTACGAGTCGCGCCCGATCGTCTACCCCGAGGCGGCGTACGGCTACGCCCAGGACGACCAGGCGATGCTCAACGTCACCGACGGCAAGATGATCGCACTCACCGTCGACGGCGAGCCCTTCGACGTGCGCACGGGCGAGCTCATCGAGCACAACCGGGTCCTCGACCTGCGTCAGGGCTACGTGGGTCGCGAGGTCGTCTGGGAGTCGCCGAAGGGTCGCAGGGTGTCGGTGCGCTCGCGTCGTCTCGTGTCGCTCAACATCCCGCACCTCGCTTGCATCGAGTACGAGGTCGAGGCCCTCGGGCCCGAGGACGCGGCGCCGATGGAGATGGAGCTGTGCTCGCAGCTGATCGCCAACGAGAGCGACCTGCGTCAGTCCGATGATCCCCGGGAGATGGCCGCTTACTGGGGCCAGGTGCTCAAGCCGGTGTGGTCGTTCACCGACGGCGACCGGATCGGTCTGGGTCACCGGGTCGACCGGGCCCAGCTGTCGGTCTACTGCCTCACCGATCACGTGATCGACACGCCTGCGGCCTACGAGGCGACGACCGCCCGTGACGACGACTCGGTGGTGAACCGGACCTACACGTTCGGCCTCCGGTCCGGCCAGGCGTTCCGGATCCGGAAGTACCTGGTGTACTGCTACGGCGACGACACCCAGTCGGCTGCCATACCCGATCGCATGGCCGGGTGGATGGACCACGCCCTCACGCTCAGCTTCGAGGACCTCCTCGACTCCCAGGTGAACCGGCTCGACGAGTTCTGGCGGGAGTGCCACATCGACATCGTGGGCGACGACCCGCTGCGCCAGGCGGTGCGCTTCGCCCTCTTCCAGCTCCTGCAGGCGTCGGCGCTCACCGACTGCAACGGCATCCCCGCCAAGGGTCTCACCGGCCAGGGCTACAACGGCCACTACTTCTGGGACATGGAGACCTACGTGCTCCACGTCCTCACCTACCTGTCGCCGGCCCAGACGCTGCAGTCGCTCCTGTACCGCCACTCGACCCTGCCGAGGGCGAGGGAGCGGGCGGCCGAGCTCTCCAAGCAGGGCGCCCTGTTCCCGTGGCGGACCATCGACGGTGAGGAGGCCTCGTCGTTCTTCCCTGCCGGCACCGCCGAGTACCACATCAACGGCGACATCGCCCATGCCATCCGCCACTACGCCGAGATCACCGGCGACGACGAGTTCCTGTTCGCCGAAGGGGCCGAGGTGCTGGTCGAGACGGCACGGTTCTGGCTGGCCCTCGGCTTCTACAACCCGGGTCGCGGTGGGCGGTTCTGCATCAACGAGGTGACCGGCCCCGACGAGTACACGGCGCTCGTCGACAACAACACGTTCACCAACCTGACCGCCAAGTCCAACCTCGCGTTCGCGGCGACGACTGTGGCGCGCATGCGCACCGACGCGCCGGCCGCCTACGCCGCCCTCGCCGAGAAGGTCGGGATGGGTGACGACGAGCCCGACCTGTGGCGGGCCGCGGCCGAGGCCATGTACGTGCACTACGACACCGAGCGCGGGCTGCACGGCCAGGACGACTCGTTCCTCGACAAGCAGCCGTGGGATTTCGAGGGCACCCCGGCCGACCGCTACCCGCTGCTGCTGCACTACCACCCGCTCGACCTCTACCGCTCCCAGGTGATCAAGCAGGCCGACCTGGTGATGGCGATGTTCCTGCACGGCGCCGAGTTCACCGACGAGGAGAAGAAGGCCAACTTCGAGTACTACGACCCGATCACGACCGCTGACTCGTCGCTGTCGATGTGCGTGCAGGCGATCATGGCGGCCGAGGTCGGCCAGCTCGACAAGGCCTGGGAGTACACCCAGCGCACCGCCCTCACCGATCTGCACAACGTGCAGCACAACGTGCATGACGGCATCCACATCGCGTCCCAGGCCGGCACCTGGATGGCGCTGGCCTGCGGGTTCGGCGGACTGCGCAACTTCGACGGTGTGCTGCACTTCCGTCCCCAGCTGCCGCCGGATCTCGAGGCGCTCGGGTTCCGGTGCCGGGCCGACGGGGCGGTGGTCGAGCTCCTGATGACCACCCAATGGGTGACCTACACGCTGGTGTCGGGCACCGACCTCGAGATCCTCCACAACGGCGAGCCGCTCACCCTGCGCGCCGGGGAGCCCCAGCACATCAAGTGGTGACGGCTTCGCCCTCGACGCCGCGCTGATCGAGGCTGGGACGGATCGGCCGGCCGGAGTGTCGGTGCCCGCTGCTACCGTCCGCCCCGGAGGCTGAGGTGGGCATCGAGGACGACGACATCGCCAGCGTTCGGGCCGCCACCGACATCGTCGCGGTGATCAGCGAACACGTCGGTCTCAAACGGGTCGGTCGCCGCTGGGTCGGGTTGTGCCCGTTCCACAGCGAGAAGTCGGGTTCGTTCTCGGTCAACGCCGAGGAGAAGCTCTACTACTGCTTCGGGTGCGGCGCGAAGGGTGACGTCATCACCTTCGTCCGCGAGATCGAGCACGTCGACTTCGTCGGTGCCGTCGAGAAGCTGGCGGCCAAGGCCGGCATCGCCCTGAGGTACACCGACGAGGGCCAGAACGAGGGCCGGAAGCGGCGGGCCAAGCTGCTCGACGCCGTCGGCAAGGCCGTCGACTGGTACCACGAGCGCCTGCTCTCGGCCCCCGACGCGGCGCCGGCCCGGGGCTACCTGCGCTCTCGGGGCTTCTCGGGCGACGACGTCCGCGCCTACAAGGTGGGCTGGGCCCCCGACAGCTGGGACGCGCTGTCCCGGGCCCTCAAGGTGCCCTCCGACGTCCTGGTCGACAGCGGCCTGGGGTTCCTCAACAGCCGGGGCCGCACGACCGACGCCTTCCGGGGCCGGGTGATGTTCCCGATCCTCGACGTCGGTGGCGACCCGGTCGGGTTCGGTGGTCGCATCCTGCCCGGCCAGGACGGCGCCAAGTACAAGAACTCTGTCGACAGCACGATCTACAACAAGTCCCGCCTGCTCTACGGGCTCAGCTGGGCCAAGGCCGACATCGTGCGCGCCGACGAGTCGATCGTGTGCGAGGGCTACACCGACGTCATCGGCTTCGCCAAAGCGGGCGTGCCCCGCGCTGTGGCCACCTGCGGCACCTCGCTCACCGAGGAGCACGTGAAGCTCTTGCGCAGCTTCGCCCGCCGGGTGGTGCTCGCCTTCGACGCCGACGCCGCCGGGCAGAACGCCGCCGAGCGGGTCTACGCCTGGGAGCGCCAGTACGACCTCGACGTGGCCGTGGCGGCCCTTCCTGGTGGGGTCGACCCGGCCGAGCTGGCTCAGACCGACCCCGGGGCGTTGTCCGCCGCGGTGGCAGGAGCCAAGCCGTTCCTGAAGTTCCGCCTCGACCGGGTGCTCGACGCCGCTGCGCTCGACACGCCCGAGCAGCGAGCGCGGGCCGCCGAGGCCGCCATGGCGGTGGTGCAGGAGCACCCGTCCGACCTCGTGCGCGACCAGTACCTGCTCGAGGTCGCCGCCCGGTGTCGGGTCGATGCCGACCAGCTCCGCAACCGGAGGTTCGAGCCGGTCGCCCGGCCCGAGCCGCGACGCACGCGTCGCGACGACGAGGCTCCCCCGCGAGGAACCCTCGTGCGTCCCGACCGGGCCCGACCATCCGCCCCGCCCCGGGACACAGCCGAGCGCGAGGCGCTGCGCCTCATGGTGTGGCGGCGCGAGGAGATCGCCCCCTGGTTGCACGAGTCGCTGTTCCCCACCCCGGAGACGGCGGCCGCCTACCGCGCGCTGGCACCAGTGCCGACCGTCACCGATGCCATCAACGGCTCCGACGACCCAGCGGTCGCCGAGCTGCTGCAGCGGCTCGCGGTCGAGGAGACCGACGCCGAGCCGAGGGCCGTGCTCGAACGGCTCGTCGACGGCGCCGCCAACCGCACCCTCTCCTCCCTCAAGAACGAAGCCAGGGTGGTCGACGACCCCTTCGAGATCGGTGGGTCCATCGCCTGGTTGAGCCTTCGGATCATGGAGCTCCGGGAGCCCGCCACCAATGAAGTGGCGCTCGAGCAGTTGCTAGGGTGGCTGACGGATCGTCCGGAGGAGGATGCATGAGCGAGAGCGGCACGGCGGCCTCTCCCGCGACGGGGATCCCCGAAGCGTCCATGCAGCTGCTCATCGAGCGCGGCCGCTCGCGCGACGACTCCACGGTCTCGATCGACGAGGTCGTCACCGCGCTGGGCGACGTCGATCCCACGCCCGAGGTGATCGAGCAGGTCCGGGCCGCTCTCGTCACCGCCGGCGTCGTGCTCGACGACCGGGTGCCCGACCTCGAGGCGCTCACCGACGAAGCCCTCACGGCGCCGGTCTCGCCCGACGAGCAGGTCGTCGTCGTGGTGCGCGACCCGTCGCTCGACGACGACGGAGACGATCTCGTCGAGCGTCGGCACCGGGCCCGCTTCCGTACCGCCCGCGAGAACATCAAGCTCAACGCCCAGGCCGGCGGCTCGTCCGACCCCGTCCGGATGTACCTGAAGGAGATCGGACGGGTCCCGCTGCTCACCGGGCCCGAGGAGGTCATCCTCGCCCAGCAGATCGAGCGCGGCACCGCCGCGGCCGAGCGGCTGGCCGACGCCGCCGCGCTCGGAGCGCTCGACACCCTCGACTTCGCGGAGAGGCGCCAACTCACCCGCCTGGTGCGCAAAGGCGAGGACGCCAAGGCCGAGCTCACTCAGGCGAACCTCCGCCTGGTGGTGTCCATCGCCAAGCGCTACGTGGGCCGGGGGATGCAGATCCTCGATCTCATCCAGGAGGGCAACCTCGGCCTGATGCGGGCGGTGGAGAAGTTCGACTGGACCAAGGGCTTCAAGTTCTCCACCTACGCCACCTGGTGGATCCGTCAGGCCATCACCAGGGCCATCGCCGACCAGGCCCGCACCATCCGCATCCCGGTCCACATGGTCGAGTCGATCAACAAGGTCCATCGTGTGCAGCGCCAGATGGTGCAGGAGCTCGAGCGTGACCCGACGATCGAGGAGCTGGCCGACAAGGTCGACATGACCCCGGCTCGGGTGCGGGAGATCATGCGCATCTCCCAGGATCCGCTCTCGCTCGACTCCCCGGTGGGGGAGGAGGACGACTCCAACCTGGCCGACTTCATCGAGGACCAGCACGCCGAGGCGCCAGCCGAGATGGCCGCCAAGATGATGCTGAACTCGGCGGTCGAGGAAGCGCTCTCCGATCTCAACGACCGGGAGAAGGCCGTGGTGCGCATGCGCTTCGGCCTCGACGACGGTCAGGCCCGCACCCTCGAGGAGGTGGGCCGGGAGTTCGGCGTCACCCGGGAGCGCATCCGCCAGATCGAGTCCAAGACGTTGGCGAAGCTGCGCCACCCCCAGCACAGCCAGAAGCTGCGCGACTACCTCGACGGCGAGTGAGCAGCGGCCGATGAGGCCGGCGACCTCCTGAACTGCATTCGATCCGCGGCGAGGGTGGTTCCGCGCCGGCACATGAGCCGAACGAACCATTCAGGTCACTCCCGATCCACCCGATATGTCATCGACAAACGTCGGCGACCAGGGCGGATGACCCCATGTTCTCGAAACTCGCGCTGCGATCGAAGCTGCTGCTGCTGATCGCGCTCCCATTGCTCGCGGGCCTGGTGCTGGCATCGCTGCGCATCGCCGACGGTTTCGAGTCGGCCGACACCGCCCAGTCCGAGCTCGACCAGGTGAACCGGCTCGCCGAGCTGGCCGGCGTGGTCGACGCCCTCAACCGTGAGAACGCTGTCCTCGTGGACGGCTCCGCCCCGGTGACCGCGCTGGCGGAGGCCCGCCAGGCGTTCGACGAGGCCGCCGCCACCGTGCTCGCCAACCCCGACGCCTACCCGGCCGAGTCGGTCGCCGCCGTGCAGGCGGTCGTCGACCGGGTGGGCCCGCTGCGCGAGTCCCTCGGTGACGATCCGGCCGCGTTGAAGGCCGAGCTCCTCGCCACCGCCGAGACCGGCGGTCCCATCCGGGCCGCCACCATCGAG
>DATDIY010000046.1:0-14524 GCA_036520815.1 Acidimicrobiales bacterium | reverse complement strand
CCAGGGACTGTCGCTCATGCAGGAGTCGCTCGCCGAGATCTGCTTCGCCCAGGTGCCGCTCGTGGTGCTGAACATGGCCCGGGGCCAGGGCGACTACTTCCAGGCCACCAGGGGCGGCGGCCACGGCGACTACCAGCACATCGTGCTGGCGCCGAGCACCGTGCCCGAGGCGGTCGAGCTGATCCAGCTGGCGTTCCACCTCTCCGACGTGTGGCGCAACCCGGTGATGTTCATGGGCGACTACTACCTCGCCCACGTGAACGAGGCCGTCGACGTGTCTCCCATCGACTTCGGGCCTGTCCCCGAGAAGGACTGGGCCCTTCGCGGCACCACCAGCGGCACCGGCGACGCCAACATCGTCTCCCAGGTCTTCCCGGTGAAGCGCGACGCCGACGAGTGGGTCACCTACGGCCAGTGGCTCGAGGCCATGGCCCCTCGCATCGAGGCGATGAAGGCGGGCGTCGAGCCCCGCGCCGAGACCACCTACCTCGACGGAGCCGAGCACGTCGTGGTGGCCTACGGCACCGCCGGCCGGTTCGTGAAGTACGCCGTGCACCTGCTGCGCGAGGAGGGCGTGCCCGTCGGCTTCGTCCGGCCCATCACCCTCTGGCCCTTCCCCGACGAGGTCGTCCGCCAGGCCGGGGAGGCCGCCGGATCGATGTCGGTCTACGAGCTCAACAGCGGCCAGATGATCCAGGACGTCCGCCTCGCCGCGCCGCGCGTCCCCGTCGAGTTCATCGGCGGCATCAGCTACGACGAGGCCGGGTTCGGGATCGCTCCGGAGATGAAGGTCGGCAAGATCGTCGAGAAGATCCGGGCCCAGATGGACCGCGCCCAGAGCGAAGGGAGCCTCTCGCGATGACGACCGCCTCCACCCCCGTGGTGCTGTCCTCCAAGGCGCCGGCCCGCCCGGCCCGCATGGTCGACGACTTCACGCCGCCGCTCATCCTCCCCGGGGAGCACGAGCTGTGCCCCGGCTGCGGCGAGCCGGCCGCCATCCGCTCCTCGGTCGAGATCATCGAGGAGCTCGGCCTCACCTCCCGGGCGATGGCCGTGATCGGCATCGGTTGCTACACCCTGTTCTCGCCGTCGATGGGGCTCGAGACGCTGCAGGCGCTCCACGGGCGGGCTCCCTCGCTGGCCACCGGCGTGAAGCGCATGCGGCCCGACAGCATCGTGCTCACCATCCAGGGCGACGGCGACATGGTGAACGAGGGCCTGCAGGAGATCATCCACACGGCGGCGCGGGGCGAGTCGATCACCTGCATCATGTTGAACAACGGCGTGTTCGGCGAGACCGGCGGGCAGATGACCGCCGCCACCGTGCTGGGCCAGCGCACCAAGACCACCCTCGAGGGCCGAGACGTGGCCAAGCACGGCCACCCCATCAAGATGGCCCAGATCCTCGCCGGCATCGACGGCACCGCCTACGTGGCGCGGGGCGCCACCAACTCCGCCGGCGAGGTGGCCCGTCTCCGGCGGATGCTGAAGAAGGCCTTCGAGATCCAGGACCAGGGCCTCGGCCTCTCGTTCATCGAGATCCTCACCATGTGCCCGACCGGCTGGTTCATCCCTACCGAGGACGCGCCGGACTACCTCAGCGACAACCTCGCTCAGGTGCACCAGATCGGCGTGCTCAAGGACATCACCCAGGAGTCGTAGCCCGACCGTGGAGCTCCTCGTCGGCGACGTGCTCCGGGCCGCCGCCGCCCGCCATCCCGGCCGTCCCGCGGTCGCCGTCGGCGACGAGTCGCTGACGTTCCGCGAGCTCGACGGCGAGGCCCGGGCCTGCGCCGCCCGGCTGATGGCCGCCGGCGTCGGTCACGGCGACCGGGTCGGGTGGGTCGCCCGCAACTCCATCGAGGGTGCCGTCATCCAGTCGGCCTGCGCCTACATGGGCGCGGTGTACTCGCCCTTCAACCCGGCGTCGACGGGGGCCGAGCTGGCGGCGCTGGTCGAGGTGACCCGGCCGGCGATCGTGCTGAGCCTCGACGGGCGCGAGGGCACCCGCCGCTTCGACTCGCTGCCGGCCGCGACCGTGCGCGACGACGCGCTGCCGACGGTCTCCGAGCACGACGCCATGGTGATCTTCCTCACCAGCGGCACAACCGGCCTGCCGAAGGGGGCGATGTTGTCGCACCGGGTCGAGCGGTTGCGGGGCGGATTCGAGATCACGACCCGCGGCACCCACGTGTCGATGTTCCCCCAGTTCCACATGGCGGGTTGGGTGTCGACGCTCGACTCGTGGAACCGCGGCGACCTCGTCGTGTGGGTCGACCGCCCCGAGCCCGAGCTGCTCTTCGCCGCCATCGAGCGCCACCGGGCGTTCTCGACCTACCTGATCCCTGCGGTGTGGCGCCGGGTGCTCGACGCCGACCGAACCGGATGGGATCTCTCCTCGCTGACCATCGCCGACACCGGCACCTCGGCCACCAGCCCCGAGCTGCTCGGAGGCATCAAGGACGCGTTCCCCACCACCGTGACCTCCGTCGTCTACGGCTCCACCGAGGCCCACAAGGTGTGCGTGCTGCAGGACCCGGATCTGTTCACCAGGCCCTACGCCGTGGGGCGCCCGTGCCCCGGCGTGTTCATCCGGCGCGACGAGGCCGGCGAGCTGTGGGTGCGCAGCCCCCTGGTGTTCAGCGGCTACTTCGAGAATCCGACCGCCACCGACGAGGCCCTCGTCGACGGCTGGTACCGAACCGGCGATGTCGTCGAGCAGGACGCCGACGGCGTCGTCTCGGTCGTCGGCCGCACCAAGGAGCTCATCCGCACCGGTGGCGAGACCGTCGCCCCGGCCGAGGTCGACGAGGTGCTGCGCCGCTGCGCCGGGCTGCTCGACGCGGCGGTGGCCGGCGTGCCCGACCCCGACTGGGGGGAGGTCGTCACCGCCTTCGTCGTCGTGGCGCCCGGCGCCTCGGTCACCCTCGAGTCGCTGCAAGCCGAAGCCTCACAGCACCTCACCCGGCACAAGGTCCCCCGGCGGATGGTCGTGGTCGACGCCATCCCCCGCACCGGCGCCACCGGTCAGGTGTCGCGCGCCGCGCTCATCGGCATCGCCGAGGGCCGCCCGACCTGACCCCGCCCCCTGCCCTCGAAAGGTGGCTCACCTCGTGCTGCCGGCGGTATGTGGTGAGCCAGCTTTGACCGGAGAGACCAAAGGTGGCTCACCTCGTGCTGCGGGCGGTATGTGGTGAGCCCGCTTGGGGTGTTGTGCCGCGGGGTTTGAGATGTCAGCCTCAGTTCGCTCGTCGGACCAGCCAACCCAGGGGGAACCATGACCGGGAACGACCAGACGCTCGAGGCGCGCATCGCGCGGATCGAGGACCTCGAGGAGATCAAGCTGCTCAAGGCCCGCTACTGCCGCTGCGTCGACACCAAGGACTGGGCCGGCTACCGCGCCCTCATGGTCGACGACTACAGCCTGGAGAGCGACGGCGGGCTCCACGAGGGCGCCGATGCGGTGGTGGAGTTCGTGGTCGCCGCCCTCGGCAACGCCACCACCGTGCACCAGGTCCACACACCGGAGATCGCCTTCACCGACGAGGACCACGCCACCGGGACGTGGGCGATGGAGGACATGGTCATCATCCCCGGCGACAACGGGGAGTTCCGCCTCCACGGCATGGGCCACTACCACGAGCACTACGTGCGCACGCCCGACGGCTGGCGCCTCCAGAAGACCCGCGAGTCGCGCCTGCGCGTGGACACCGACGGCGAGCTGCCGACCCGCGTGTCGGAGCTGGCCAACTAGCCCGAGGCCCGGCCCTGGGATCCTCACACCGCGTTCTGGCACGCGGATCGGGCGGACGTCCGCCCGTTCTGCGTGCCAGAACGGGGATCGGAGGCGTCACTCGGGCGGGGTGAGCTGGTCGCGCAGCACCTTGCCCAGCTTGTTGCGGGGCAGCTCGACCACGGCGTGCACCAGCCGGGGCCGCTTGTAGGGGGCGAGGCCCTGGGCGGCCCACTCGAGCAGCTCCTCCCCCAACTCCTCGACCATCGGCTCGTCGCCCAGCTCGACGTAGGCGGTGACGACCTCGCCCCACTCGACCGACGGCGTGCCCACCACCGCGGCGTCGACCACCGCGGGATGGGCCCGGAGCAGGTCCTCGATCTCGCGGGGGTAGACGTTGTAGCCCCCGCTGATGATCAGCTCCTTGGCCCGCCCCACGATGCTGACGTAGCCGTCGGCGTCGACGTGGCCGATGTCGCCGGTGCGGAACCAGCCGTCGGAGGTGAACGCAGCGGCGTTGGCCTCCGGGTTCGCCAGGTAGCCGGCGAACACGTTCGGTCCTCGCACCTCGATCTCGTCGGTGCCCGGCGCCAGGCGCAGCTCGACACCGGGGAGCGGGAACCCGACGGTGCCGGCTCGCCGCTCGCCGTCGTAGGGGTTGGAGACGAGCATGACCGTCTCGGTCATGCCGTAGCGCTCGAGCACGGTCTGGCCGCACCGATCACCGATCTCACGGTGCAGATCGGCCGGCAGCGGAGCCGAACCCGACACCGCCAGGCGCAGCCCGGCCATCCGCTCGGGTCGCTCGGCGCCGACCAGACGGCGATACATCGTGGGGACGCCGAAGAACAGGGTGGCATCGTCGTCCGCCGCGGCGAGCACCGCCTCAGGGTCGAACGACGGGTGCAGCACCACCGAGGCACCGGCCAGCAGCGTGCCGTGCAGCGCGACCCCGAGACCGTGCATGTGGAACAGCGGTAGGGCCAGGACGAGGCGGTCCTCAGCCGTCCATCGCCATGCCAGCAGCAGCGTCTCGGCGGCGGCGAGCAGGTTGCCGTGGGACAGCACGACGCCCTTGGGAACTCCGGTCGTGCCCGAGGTGAACGGCAGCAGAGCCGGGTCGTCGACACCGGACCGGTCGAGCTTCGGCGCCGGTCCGTCGAGGAGCTCGACGGTCGGCCCGGTCACCACCAGCTCGGGGTCGGCCTGGGCCAGCCAGCCCGCCACCTCGTCCGAGGCCACCACTGCCGCCTTCGGCCGGGCGGCGACCAGCAGCGCCTCGACCTCCCGCCGGGAGTAGCTGGGGTTGAGCGGAACGACGACGAACCCGGCCCGCAGGGCGGCGGCGTAGGCGACCACGAACCGAGCCGACGGGAACCCGGTGAGCAGCACCCGGTCACCGGGGCGCAGGCCGGCACCGTGCAGGCGACCGGCGACGGTGGTGGTCAGAGCGAGGAGGTCGGCGCCGGTCAGCCAGGTGCCGTCGGGATCACGCACGACCTCGCGCGCCGGGTCCGATGCCCAGTTGACCGCCCACGCCGCCGGCAACGAACCGCGGGCCAGCAGGTCGAGGGCCCCGGCCTCGACGCCATCGGGAAGGTGTCGGGCCCACGCCTGTCGCTGATCGTCCACGGCCATCGGACGTTAGGTCCGAGTTGGACGGCCGACCAGTTCGCGCCGCGTTCAGCGCGACGGGTCGTGGACCGGCGCGTCGAAGTCGGCCCCCACCCCGCGCCGCAGCGGTTCGCGACCCTCGGGAGGCTGCACCGCCTCGCTCTGGGGCGGCGTAGACCACGGCAGCGCGAGCTGCTTGTCCTCGTGGAGGGTGTAGGTCCTCCCCGCGATCGTGATGTCGACGGGATCGCCCGACGTCAGCTCGTACCGGGCTTCACCGGGGACGATCTCGACCCGCATCCGCCGACCTCGGTAGACGAGTCGGAACGCCAGCCGGCTGAGGGTCTCCGGCAGCGACGGGTGGAACGCCAGCTCGTCGGCGTGATCGCGCAGGCCGCCGAACCCGGCCACCGCCACCATCCAGGCGCCGGCCAGGGAGGCCAGGTGGAGGCCGTCGTCGGTGTTCCCGGCCACGTCGTGCAGGTCGACGAGCGCGGTCTCGCGCCAGTAGTCGTAGGCGAGCTGGTCGTGCCCGACCCGAGCGGCGACCACTCCCTGCACGCTCGCCGAGAGCGAGGAGTCGCGCACCGTCACCCGCTCGTAGAAGGCGAAGTCCCGGCGCATCTGCTCGAGCTCGAAGGCGTCGCCGCAGGCGTACAACGCGAAGACCAGGTCGGCCTGCTTCACCACCTGGCTCGAGTAGAGCAGGTAGTAGGGGAAGTGCAGCAGGAGCGGGTAGTGGTCGGGTGAGCACCGGTCGAAGCGCCACCGGCGGTACCGGGTGAAGCCCTCCGACTGGGCCGTCACCCCCAGCTCGTCGTCGAAGGGGATGACGACCTGTTCGGCGGCGTTGCGCCAGGCGGCGACCTCGTCGGGCCCCACCCCGAGAGCCGTGCCCCGCTCCGGATAGCGGGTGACGGCCTCCGCTGCGGCCCGCAGGTTCCGCGCCGCCATCAGGTTGGTGAACACGTTGTTGTCGACGAGTGCCGTGTACTCGTCGGGCCCGGTGACACCGTCGATCCGGAAGCGTCCCTCGGCGTCGAGGTGGCCGAGCGACGCCCACAGCCGGGCCGTCTCGACCAGCAGCTCGACGCCCGGGCCCCACTCGAAGGCCACATCGCCGGTGGCGCACACGTAGCGGCGCACGGCGTCGGCCACGCCGGCGTTGAGGTGGAAGGCGGCGGTGCCGGCCGGCCAGTAGCCCGAGCACTCCTCCCCGCGGATCGTGCGCCACGGGAAGGTGGCGCCCTGCAGGCGCAGCTCGAGGGCTCGTTCCTGGGCCTGCTCGAGGGTGGAGTGTCGCCACAGCAGAGCGTCGCGGGCCGCCTCCGGCACGGTGAAGCTGAGCACGCGCAGCAGGTACTGCTCCTGGTCCCAGAAGGTGTGGCCGTCGTAGCCCCGACCGGTCAGACCCTTGGCGGGGATGGCTCGGCGCTCGGCGCGGGCCGAGGCCTGCAGGACCTGGAACAGCGAGAACCGCACGGCGGCCTGCAGCTCGTCGTCGCCGTCGATCTCGATGTCGGAGCGATCCCAGAAGTCGTCGAGGAACTCGCGCTGATCGCGCAGCAGCCCGTCCCACCCGCGTCGCTTGGCCGCTTCGATGGCGGCGTCGACCTGGTCACGGAGGGCCGGGGAGGACCGGCGGCTCGACCACCCGTAGGCGACGAACTTCACGACGGTGAGCGACTCCCCCGGGGTGAGCTCGGTGGTGACGGTGACCCGGGCCAGGTCGTCCTCGCTCTCGGCGGAGGTCTGGGCGCCGGCCGACGGGGCGATGATGTGGTGGTCCATGGCCGCCGCCATGCGCAGCTCGCTGGCGCTCGTGTGGTGTCCGAGGGCGGCCTCGAGATCGTGGGCGGTGTGGAAGTCGCCGACCAGCGGCGCCCGCAGCGCCAGGGCGGCGCGCGGGTCGGCCCGTCGTTCGGGCACCGGCTCGTTGGCCACGAGCGTGCTCTGCACCACGACCCGCAACGGCTCGTCGACGGCGTGGACCTCGTAGCAGACGGCAAGCACGGCTCGGTGCACGAAGGACACGAGCCGCGTAGAGCAGACCCGCACCCGTTTGCCGGCCGGCGAACGCCAGGTGAGGTCGCGCCGCAGGTACCCGTTGCGCAGGTCGAGCACCCGGTGGTGGGCGAGCAGCTCGCCCTGGCGCACGTCGAGCGGCTCGTCGTCGACGAGCAGTCGGATGAGCTTGCCGTTCACCACGTCGATGAGCGATTGGCCCTGCTCGGGGTACCCGTAGCCGCTCTCGGCGTACGGCAGGGGCACGCTCTCGAAGAAGCCGCCGAGGTAGGTGCCCGGCACGCCGTTGGGCTCCCCTTCGTCGAGGTTGCCACGGACGCCGACGTGGCCGTTCGACAGGGCGAAGATCGACTCGGTGTGGGCGAGGTGGTCGAAGTGGAGCTGGGTCTCGCGCACGGCCCACGGCTCCAGGACGAGCGTGCCGTTGTTCACCCGGACACCGCCGTCGCAGCAGCCATCCCACGCAAGGTAGTCGCCACGGGGGGCGGCTCCGGGACCCTCGTGCGTGCCAGGCCGGGAGATCGGGTCGCTGTCGTGGACCTTGCGCTCACCGAACGTGGTGTGCAAGGGTTCTCGACACTTGATGATAAGTCGACCTAACACACCTGGTCGTGACCGAGGAGCTGCGCATGACATCCGATCCACGGGCCCGTACCGGCCCCCGCAAGAGAGTGCTCGCGGCCTTCCTGGCCGCAGTGCTCGCGATCAGCGGCCTGGCCCTGATCAGCACCCAGACCGCCGGAGCGGCGCCCCAGACCGTCACCGCCGGTGGCCTCGACTGGGGCGTGAGGTCATCGTTCCGCAGCTACGTCACCGGACCGATCGCCCATGGCGCCATCACCCTCGCGGACGGGGCGACCCAGAACCTCGACGGGACGTTCCACTTCCCGGCGGCGGCCTCGTCGACCTTCGATGCGGCGTCGGGCACGCCCACCGCCTCGTTCGGCGGCAGCGTGAAGTTCTACGGCCACGACGGAATGCTGGACATGACCATCAGCAACATCCGCGTGGTGCGCTCCGGTTCCAGCGGCACGTTGGTCGCCGACGTCCTCAGCGTCCCGTTCGAGGGCACGACGCCCCCGGCCCCGCCGTTGGAGAACCACCCGAACGTCGTCCTGGCCGACCTCACCGGCGGCACGTTCTCGACTACCGGGACCACCGCCGGATGGTCGGGCGCCGCGGCAGTGCTCACGGCCGACGGATCCGACGCGTTCGGCGGCTTCTACCCGGCCGGCGATCCGCTCGACCCCGTGAGCTACAGCCTCACCCTGCAGGGTGAGACCCCGCCCCCCGCGGCAGCTGGCTCGATCCTGTGGAAGGTGTCGCAGTACGCCTTCACCTCCACCAGCCTCTCGCCCACCCCGCCGCTCGACCCGGGCGCTCCGGCCACCCGCGGCGCCGACGGCTGGAGCTTCCCCAGCAGCACGGTCAGCTACGACCCCGCCACCGGGGTGACCGACCTGTCCACGACCGGCTCGCTGGTCCTGGGCAACGTCGTCCAGGGCGGCTATCGCGTCGTGCTGGCGAACCCGTCGATCCACGTCGGCGCCGACGGTGCCGGCTCGCTCAGCGCCGACGTCTCTTCCTGCACCGGCACGGCCAACTGCTCGAGCCCGGGTCTGTCGACCCCGGTGCGCGCCGTCGTCGTGAACTTCACCGTGCCCGACGCAGCGGTGACCGACACCGGCAGCAACGTGTCGTGGACCGTGACCCCGGACTACCCGTCACAGAACAACGCGACCTGGCCCACCTTCGGCCAGTTCCCGCAGTCGTTCCTCGACACGCTGCCGGAGTCTCTCCGGAACCACTTCCGGGACAGCCTTTCGGGCACGGCGCCGAACCAGACGCCCAACGTGAACAACGCCAACAAGCCGCCGGCACCGCTGACGGTGTCGTTCGCCTACACCCCGGTCACCCCGCCGCCGGCGGGCGTCACCCAGCAGATCACCACCGAGGTGCTGGAGAACGGTGGCCTCACCATCAGCGTGGAGGACAACACCGTGGTGCTGCCCACCCCGCTGCCCAGCACTGACGCGACCACCCTGGTCACCAGTGGTGCCATCAACCCGGTGACGGTCACCGACCTCCGCCTCGCCAACCCCGGTTGGAACGCCAGCGGCCAGGTCAGCGACTTCACCGGGTCGGCCGGCACCATCGACGGCAGCAAGCTCGGTTGGACGCCGTCGCTCACGTCGGCCTCCGGCGGCCAGACCGCGACCGCCGGTGCGGCCGTGGCGGCAGGAGTCGGGGACGGCCTGAAGGCATCCTCCGCTCTCGGGTCGGCTCCCGCCGGTGCCGGTCGGGGCACCGCCATCTTCGGTGCCGGGCTCGAGCTGAAGCCCCCCACCACCACGCCACCCGGCGTGTACACCGCCACGCTCACCCTGACGGTGATCTGACCCTCACCGTACGAGCACACAGAAGGAGATGAGGTGGGGGCCCGAGGCACTCGGGCCCCCACCTCGCACCAACCGATGCGTCACACCACCCCTCGTCCCCTCTCCCCGCGTCGAGCCGGCACCGCCGCGCTGCTCGGCCTCCTCGCCGTCCTGAGCCTGCTGCTGGTCGCCCCCGGCGCCGCCCACGCCCAGGACGCGCCCGCACCGGACACGGGTGCGGCCTCCGGCCCTCAGACCTGGACCCTCAAGCCCGCCACGCCCGAGGGGCCCGACTCCCGCGCCCACCTCGTCCACGACGTGACGCCGGGCCAGACCATCACCGACACGGTCGCCGTCACCAACTTCAGCGCCCGTCCCCTGCAGCTGAGCGTCTACGCCAGCGACGCCTTCACCCCGCAGGGGGGCGGGTTCGACCTGTTGACGAGCGACAAGACCCCCGTCGACGTCGGCGCGTGGATCCAGCTCGGCGCGTCGAGCATCGACCTGGCCGCCGGCCAGACCGCGCTGATCCCGGTCACGCTGACCGTTCCCGGCAACGCCACCCCCGGCGACCACGCCGGTGGCATCGTCGCCGCCGTCTCCACCACCGCGACCGACGCCAACGGCCAGCAGGTCGCCGTCGAGAACCGGGTCGGCACCCGCGTGTACCTCCGCGTCGACGGGCCGCTGAACCCGCGCCTCGACGTCATCGACCTCACCTCCTCCTACGAGGGGACCTTCAACCCGCTGGGCAAGGGATCGGTCGACACCACGTTCACGGTCGTCAACTCCGGCAACGTCCGACTTTCGGGGACCCAGACCGTCACCGTCACCGGGCCGTTCGGGGTGGAGCTCGGAACGGTGCAGCTCGACGACCTGCCCGAGCTCCTCCCCGGCGCCGCTCTCGAGCAGCAGGCTCTCCTCGACGGCATCTGGCCGGCGGGGCGCATCACCACGACCGTCGACATCCAGCCGATCGACGCCGACCCCGCGATCGAGGTCGACCCGGTGTCGGGGTCCACCTCGCAGTGGGCCATGCCGTGGGGTCAGCTCGCGGTCCTGGTGCTGGTGGTCGCCGCCGTCGCCTACCGACGCCGCCGGAGCCGCCCGATCGCCGGACCGGGCCCCACGGCGGACGGTCAGCCGCGGGTCCAGTCCGCCGCTCGTTCCGCGTAGTCCGAGAACAACGGACGCACCTGTTCGAGATCGATGCCGAACTCGGCCGGGTCCGGGTGGACGTTCTCCGTCCGACGTTCGCTGTTCTCGCGCCACCACCGCTGCATCCCGTCGTCGAACTCCGGGGTGACGGGCTCGCCCAGCCACTCGTAGAGGCGGTGGATCTCGCCGAGCGGGTCGGCCTGCATCGTCCGGAAGTCGATGTCGTAGAAGCGATCCTCGTTGCCGGCGTCGCGAAAGGCGAGGGCGCGCTCCATGCCGAGGCTCCAGTGCTCGATGTTGACCTCGCCGTACCAACGGGGCCGGGGTTCAGCCCCGAACTGGGTGGCCATCTCCATGTAGACGTCGGCGACCGACACCATCACCTCCGTGGGGTCACGGTGGGTCCACACGAAGCGCGCATCGGGGAAGGCCGAGTCGAGGGCGTCCATCCACAGCAGATGGCTCGGGCACTTCAACCGCCACGGCCGGGTCGGCGATCCCCACTGGAGCAGCTTCAGTGCCCGCCGCTCGTAGGCGTACGTCGAGCGCAGGTCGGCGTCGTGGACCAGCCAGCTCGCGTAGCTCGGCACGTAGGCCACCGCCTGGAAGTAGTGCGAGCGGAAGCTCAGGGCCATCAGCGGCTGGCACTCCATCGGACCGGTGGGCGACGTCGGCAGCAGCGCCTGGCCCCGCGGCGCCATCTGGGCCTGCATCTCGTGGGCCGCCACCGCCCGGTCGATCCGGGGATCGTGCCCGGTCACCGTGGACGGAGGCGGGCACGGCTCGGTGGCCTGCCAGGTGAGGAGTGAGCGGGCGTGAGGGTCCTGGGCGAGCAGGAACGACAGCGCGGTGGAGCCGGTGCGGGGCAGACCGAGGCCGATGAGCGGCGCCACGATCTGCTCGTCGTCGATCTCCGGATGACGCCGGTACCAGTCCTCGACCTGGAGCCGCTGGGCCAGATGGGTGGTGACGATGTGGTGGGCCGCCATCTCCCCCACCGGGGTCAGCTCGGCCTCCTCTCGCAACGACCAGACCAGGCGGTCGAGCCCCTCCCGGAAGCCCTCCTCACCGAAGTCGTCGAGTCCGGTCTGCTCCCGGGCCTCGTCCATCAGTTCCTCTGCTGCCTGCATCGGTCCCCCTCAGCTGACCTGCGTCGACACACCCGCCCGCCACTGACGCAGCACCAGGTACCGGCCGTGCAACGCCCCCCGATCACGGACACCGAAGCCGAGCAGGGTCCCCTCGTGCCCCTCGGCCGCCGGCAACCACTTCACCTGCTCAAGCCCCTCGGCCACGCCGGCGCGGGTCCGCTCGGGGGCTCGAGCGAGGCCCTCGACAACCAGCCGAGCGAGGTCGTAGCCCACCGCCGCCACCATCGCGTTCCAGCCGTCGGGTCCCACGCGCTCGGCCAGGGCGGCGAGCGTGAGGTTGTCGTCGGCGTACATGTCGACGTAGGTCCACCCCTCGATGCGGTCTGCCCAACCAGGCTGGTGACCCCGCATCCCGGCGGTGTTCATGGCCCGCGGCCCGTCCCATCCGGTGGTGGCCAGCGCGTGCGCCACCGCGGGTGCCGAGAGCCCCAGTCCCAGGTAGACGACCGCGTCGACGCCACCGCCGAGCACGGCGGCGACCTCGGTCTCGGCCTCCTCGGCCATCGGCGCCACCGTGGCCGACATCGCCACCTGGATCCCGAGCACCTCGGCCTCGGCGACGAGGTACTCGAGGTGACGGCGCCCGATCGGCGATCGGTCCGACACCACCCCGAGCCGGAGGGCGCCCAAGCCGGCCAGGTGGCGGGCCAGCACGATCGACTCGTCCTCGTGGGAGCCGACCTGCAGGTGGAACATGAGCTCGCCTCGGGCCCGCTCGGCCCCGGACCAGTTCACGGTAGGCACACCGAGCCGCTCGACCAGGGGCGTGATCGCCAGCGCGTTGTCGCCGATGGCCGGGCCGACCACGACCAGCACGTCCTGGTCGACGAGCTCGGCATGCGCTCGCTCGACCGCCGCCGCCGTGCCCTCCGGCAGTCCCTGCCCCGACGCCACCACCAGCTCGACGTCTCGGTCGAGGCGACCGGCGCGCTGCAGGTCGTCGGCCGCCAGCTCGATCCACCGATCGACGCCGATGAACGACGGGTCGTCACTGATGTCGTTGAGGATGCCCACCCGCATCGGTGCCGCCATATCTCCCCCCCTCGTGTCCGAGGACATGGCGTCGAGAGTCTCGCACCCAGACCCGCCGGGTGGGCTCGGCTCGCCCTCGGCCGCACTTCGGTTCTGATTCCGATTCTTGCTCTCACTCTCAGAACAGGTACCGTCGTCCTCGGTTCCACACCCGGAGAGAGGACGGACGATGCCACGGGTCGCAACGCTGTCAGCGGTGATGGTGGCGGCGGTGCTGATCACCGCCGGCTGCTCCTCGTCCGATGACACCGCCGAAACGGGTGCGTGCCCGACCGACCCGATCGAGGTCGTCGTCACGGTCGGCCAGTGGAGCGACCTCGTCGAGCAGCTGGCGGGTGACTGTGCCGAGGTCACCACGATCATCACCGGCGCCGATGCCGACCCTCACGACTTCGAACCCTCCCCGCGTGACAGCGCCGCGTTCACCGGCGCCGACCTCGTCGTGCTGAACGGCCTGGGGTACGACCACTGGGCCGAGGACGCCCTCGCCACCCTCGACTCCGATCCGGTCGTCGTCGACGCCGGGGAGATCGCCGGCCGCACCGAGGGCGACAACCCGCACGTCTGGTACGACCCGGCGACGGTGCAGGAGATGGCGCCGGCGGTCACCACCGCGCTGAAGGACCTCGCGGGCGACGCGTCCTCCTACTTCGACGAGCGAGCAGCGGCGTGGTCGACGCAGCTCCAGCCCTACCTCGACGAGATCGCCTCCGTACGCGGATCCGCCGGAGGTGCGACCTACGCGGCGACCGAGACGGTGTTCGACGACATGGCCAGCGCCCTCGACCTCGTCGACAGCACCCCGACCGGGTACCGACAGGCATCCACCAACGAGTCCGAGCCCTCCCCCGCCGCCATCAACGACTTCCAGCGGGGCCTGCGCTCGGGCGAGGTCGCCGTGCTGGTCGTGAACACCCAGACCGAGGGGTCCGTCCCCGCCCAGCTCCGGTCGGTGGCCGAGGACGCCAGTGTGCCGATCGTCGAGGTCACCGAGACCCAGCCGTCCGCCGCCGGTTCGTTCGTGACGTGGCAGGTCACCCAGCTGCAGGCCCTGGCCGAGGCGCTCCGTGGCTGAGCTCCCGGGTTCCGACCCCACCGACCTCGGCGACGGATCGGGTGGGCCCCCGCCGCCGGACGACGACGCCAACCCCGCCGTCCTGTTCCACAACGCCGCCGTCACCCGGGGCGGACGAACGATCTGGGAGCGCGGCGACTTCACCATCCCCCACGGCGCGCTCGTGGTGGTGATCGGTCCCAACGGGTCGGGCAAGACCACCCTGCTGCAGGCGGTCCTCGGCCTCCAGCCGCTGTCGGCGGGCTCGCTCGAGGTGCTCGGCGCGCCCCCGAAACAGGGTGACCCCCGCATCGGCTACGTGCCCCAGAACTACACCGCCACCATCGGCAACGCCGTGCGAGCCCGCGACCTCGTCGCG
>DATDIY010000045.1:0-2930 GCA_036520815.1 Acidimicrobiales bacterium | reverse complement strand
TTCTGCTCGTCGAGCTCGAGGGCGACCACCGAGTGGCCCACCTCGGCGAAGCACGCCGCCACCACGGTCCCGACGTAGCCACTACCCACCACACCGACTCGCCGCACCGCACTTCTCCTCCGTCGCAGGATCAAGACCTCTGAGGTGGTCGACCACGCCGAGCGCAGCCTTGACCCCACATCAAGAGCTACCACGTAGCGTGGTCGCTTGCCTAGACCTATCGCACGAAGAGTGACTGAATCGGACCTGTCGCCCGTCTCCGGAGCGCCCGATGGTCAGGTGAGGTGGAGCTCGCCGATCGACTGCTGCGGGACGGTCACGTTGTTGCGCCCCAGCGTCGGCTCGATGATGCCGGGGCCGGCGAACGAGCCGTACTCGCTCTGGAACATGGTGTCGAAGCCGCACATGAGGAGCTGGCCCCGGCTGAGCTGCGCGACGACGTCATCACGCATGTTCATCGACATGGGCCAACGCTGGCGGATCCAAGGCGCCGCGCAGTACGCCGTCACCGAGGCCCGGAGCTCACCGTTGGTGTTGATCCCAGCGGCGTGCCAGGTGCGACCGTCGACGAGGATGGCGGTGCCGGCCGGGGCCTCGATCGGGATCGCTCCGTCACCGGAATACTGCCCCCACGCCGGCGGCGCCGTCAGGTGGGTGCCGGGAACGATGAGGGTCGCCCCGTTGGCCTCGGTGTACTCGGTGAGGCAGTAGAAGCAGTTGACCGCGACCGGGTAGTCGAGCCACTTCGGCACCATCGCCTGGTCGACGTGGAAGATCGGGTTGAGGTGGGCCTGCGTGGTCTCTGCTCCCGATGTCGCCACCTCGAGGCGCTTCAGCGTGCCGTCGAGGCCCGAGACGAGGAAGCGCTGCTCGAGCCCGTAGAGGGCCGCCAGCTCCGGGGCGATGGCCGGTGCCAGGGTGTCGCCCACGACCTGGTGCGCCAGCGAGTCGGGATCGATGACCTCGAGGAAGATCGACCCCTTGTTGAGCAGCGCACCCACGTCGTAGCGCAGGTGCGGATCGTCCATCGAGCGCTCCTGACCCTTGAGCGGCCCTTCGGCCAGAGCCTGCTCGATCAGGCGCTCCTTCATCGCCTCGCACTGCGACGCGCTGAGCGCGTCGGCGATCAGCGCGTAGCCGTGCTCCGCCATGTCTCGGTTCGCCTGTGCGAGATCGCGCGTCGGCGCGGGAAGCTGTTGGACGGCCATGGTCATCCCCCGGTTCGGCCTGTATCGGCTTCCTCTGTACTCGGCCCGTCGAATGCGGTCAACGTGCCACCTCAGGTGGCGAAAAGCTCCCGACGGCGCACTCACTCGACGGCGCTGGCGATCTCCACGGCCTCCTCCATCTCGGCCCGTTCCACCTCGTCATCCACTCCCTCGACCGGGCGGCTCCCGGGCCGCAGGAACAGCGCCATCACCAGGGCCGCCACCAACCCGAGGGCACTGGCGTAGAACACCGCCTCGTACCCGCCCCGCGCCTCTGATGTCGTCGGCGCGGTCGGCGTGGCGAGCGCCAGCAACGCGCCGAGCCCAGCGACGAACACCGCGCCCGACACCTGCGAGGCCAGGGTGCGGATGGTCGAGCCCTGGCCGACCAGGTCGCCGGGGAGCGTGTTCATGGCGACGACCGTCGCCGGCGCCTGGTGCAGCCCCATGCCGAAGCCCTGGACGGACAAGATGACGACGAGCACCCACAGCGGAGCGCGCAGTCCGAACGCCGCCACCGCGAAGCCGCTGATGACCATGATCGTGACCCCGACGAGGATCGGTCTGCGGGCACCGATGCGGTCGGAGATCCGCCCTCCGAGCGAGACCCCCACCGCGGTGAGGATCGCCGCCGGCGCCAGGCTCAGGCCCACGGTGAGCGCGGTGTACCCACCGACCCTCTGGAGCTCCAGCGGCACGAACACGAGCCGGGTGTACTGAGCACCCACCACCGCGAACGAGATCCCGAAGGCCAGGGTGAAGGTGACGCTGCGGAACATGCGCAGCTCGAGCATCGGCGCCCGCACCCGCAGCTCGTGGACAGCGAACACCACCAGCAGGAGAACTCCCCCGACGAGGCACCCCAGCGTCGCCGGAGAGCTCCACCCCCACCGATTGCCCTCCGACAGGCCGAGGACGAACAGCGCCAACCCGACGCTGCCGGTGAGGAAGCCGATGGTGTCGAAGTGGCCCAGCCGGCCCCGGGCCACCTCCGGCACGACCCTCCAGCCGGCGACCACGGTGGCGACGCCGAGCGGCACGTTGATCAGGAACAGCCAGTTCCAGGCCACCATGTCGACGAGCCATCCACCCAGGGTGGGGCCGATCGCAGGCGAGGCCATGGCCGCGATCCCCCAGACCCCGAGCGCCTTGCCGTGCTCCTCCCGCGGGAACACCTTCAGGATCAGCACCAGCCCGACCGGGAGCAGCACCCCGCCACCGAAGCCCTGGAAGACCCGCGCCGCGACGAGCGCAGGGAACGTGGGGGCCAACGCGCACAGCAGCGACCCCACCGTGAACATGGAGAGCCCGGCGAGGTACAGCCGCTTGTGACCGAAGCGGTCGCCCAGCCAGCCGGTCACCGGGAGCACGACGGAGACGGCGAGCAGGTAGGCGCTCACCACCCACTCGATGCTCTCCTCGGCATCCAGCGCGTCGCCGATGTGGGGCAGGGCGACGTTGACGATGGTGCTGTTGAGCACCGACATCATGGTGCCGGCGATGACGACGGCCATCGTGAGCCACCGCATGCGGTACACCGCGGCGTCGACGCTCACTCGAGGCTCGCGATGGCGGTCTCCTCGACCTCCAGGCGTCGGTCCTCGGCGTCGGCCCCCATGGTGTCACCGCGGTTGGGCGGACCGGGTCTGAGGAACACCGCCATGACCAGGGCCGCCACCAGCGCGACGAACGCCGCGTAGAACACGACCTCGAACCCGCCCC
>DATDIY010000044.1:0-9543 GCA_036520815.1 Acidimicrobiales bacterium | reverse complement strand
CCTCATGGCCCGGCGTCGAGACCGCATTGAGGCAGCCGCCACCGAGATCGGCTCCGACGCCATCGCCATCGGGTGCGACGTGCACAACGAGGCATCCATCAAGGCTGCCCTCGACGAGGCCGCCGAAGTGATGGGCGGGATCGACGGCCTGGTCTACACACCTGCGCTCGGACCCCTCAGCCGGCTGCGCGACCTCGACGCCGACACCTGGCAGGAGACCTTCCGCACCAACGTCACCGGCGCCGCCCTCGTCACCAAGCACGCCATCGACCACCTCGAGCGCAGTGGCGGCACCGCCGTCTACCTGTCGTCGGTCAGCGCAACGATGAGCGACCCCTGGCCCGGCCTCGGCGCCTACGCGGTGTCGAAGGCCGCCCTCGAGAAGCTGGTCGACGCCTGGCGCCAGGAGCATCCCCCCATCGGGTTCACCACGGTGGTGGTCGGTGACTGCCCCGGCGGCGAGGGCGAGTCCATGACCGAGTTCGCCAACTCCTGGGATCCCGACCTCGCGATCAAGGCCACGACGATCTGGATGAACCGGGAGCTCATGGCCGGCACGTTCCTGGACGTGCAGGAGCTCGTCGACGTCGTCGACACCGTCCTGCGCAGCCGGGCGAGCATCCCGACCGTCACCGTGGCGCCCCGCCGCCTCGCCATCGACCTGTGAGCCTCGACTCCACGAGGGAGACCATGACCACCACTGCCGTCGACTTCGACCCGTACTCCGACGAGTACTTCGACGACCCGTCGGAGGTGTACCGGCGCCTGCGCGAAGAGGCGCCGGTGTTCTACAGCGAGAAGTACGACTTCTTCGCGCTGTCCCGCCACGCCGACGTGGTCGACGCCCACCGGGACTGGCAGACCTTCTCCAGCTCCCACGGGCCCGAGCTGAGCATGATGCGCAAGTCGGTCGAGGAGATCGCCTCGTTGCGCAGCATCATCATGATGGACCCGCCCCAGCACGATCGCCTGCGGGGACTGGTGAGCCGCGTGTTCACGCCTCGGGCGATCAACGCGCTGGAACCGATGATCCGCGAGGTCATCTCCGACCTGCTGACCCCGCTCGAGGACCTCGACCAGTTCGACGTCGTCGAGGAGTTCAGCGCCCCGTTCCCGGTCGAGATCATCTCCCGGATGCTCGGGGTGCCGGCACCCGACCGCCAGCAGCTGCGCCACTGGCTCGACCTCAGCCTCACCCGCGAGCACGGCCGCATGGAGACCCCACCCGAGGGGCAGAAGGCCGCCATGGAGTCGGGCCTCTACTTCTACAAGCTCGTCAACGAGAAGCGGCGCAACCCGGCCGACGACATGATGAGCCGGCTCACCGAGGTCGAGGTCGAACGCGACGACGGCACCAAGACCAAGCTCGAGGACGCCGAGATCGCCGGGTTCGCCACGCTGCTCGGCGGCGCCGGCGCCGAGACCGTCACCAAGCTGGTCGGCAACGCGGTGGTGACGTTCGCCCAGTGGCCCGACCAGTGGGCGAAGGTCGTCGACGACGCCTCCGCCGTGCCGCGAGCCGTGGAGGAGCTCCTCCGGTTCCTGCCGCCGTCGCAGTACCAGGGCCGGTGGTCGATGAAGGACCGCGAGTACGAGTACGGCACGGTGAAAGCAGGCCACCCGGTGCTGCTGATCACCGGCGCCGCCACCCACGATCCCCGGGCCTTCGACGAGCCCGACGCCTTCGACATCGACCGCACCCCGAGCGTGGCCATCGGTCTCGGCCACGGCATCCACAGCTGCCTCGGCGCCGCCCTGGCCCGGATGGAGAGTCGGGTCGCCATCGAGGAGCTGGCCAAGCGGTGGACCAGCTGGGAGGTCGACACCGATGGCCTCCGGCGGGTCCACATGTCCAACGTGGCCGGCTACTCCCATGTGCCGATCTCAGTGACGCGGCGGTAGCTCGCGCGGGAACAGGAACGGGACGGGACGCCAGCGCGTCCCGTCCCGTCTCGCGTCCGTGCCCCAACCCAACCCCGTGGCTCGTCTCGTGCCGGAATCCCCCCTTGGCATGAGATGAGCCAGCGGGTGTCGGGCGTGAGGGGAGATCCGCCTCAGGCGGGCCAGGCGACGGTCTTGGTCTCCGTGAAGATCTCCAGGCCCTCGATCCCGCACTGGCGGCCGACCCCGGACTGCTTGTAGCCGCCGAACGGTGAGTCGGCGCCGTAGTAGAGCCCGCCGTTCAGGCTGAGCGTGCCGGTGCGGATCCGGCGGGCGATCGCCTTGGCGTGGTCGAGGTCGCCCGAGGTGATCATCCCCGACAGGCCGTAGATGGAGTCGTTGGCGATGCGGATGGCGTCCTCGTCGTCGTCGTAGCCCATCATCACCAGGACCGGTCCGAAGATCTCCTCCTGGGCGATCGTCATCGAGTTGTCGACATCGGCGAACAGCGTCGGCTCGACGAAGAAGCCCTTCGGGAGGTGGGACGGGATCCCGCCGCCGGTCACCACCCGGGCCCCCTGGGCCCGGCCGCTCTCGATGTAGCCGATCACCCGTTCCTGCTGCTTGCGGGAGACCTGAGGGCCCTGCACGTTGCTCGGATCGGTCGGGTCGCCGTAGGTCACCGCCTCCATGGCGGCCTTGGCGATCTCGACCGCCTCGGCCAGGCGGCGGTTGGGCACCATCATGCGGGTCGGCATGGCACAGCCCTGCCCGGCGTGCATGCAGACCATGCCGGCCATGGCGGCGGTGCCTTCGACGTCGCCGTCGTCGAGCACCAGGTTCACCGACTTGCCCCCGAGCTCGAGGAAGACCGGCTTCACCGTCGCCGACGCCGCTTCCATGATCCGGCGACCGGTGGCGGTCGAACCGGTGAAGGCCACCATGTCGACCAGCGGAGAGGTGGTGAGCACCTCACCGGTGGCGTGGTCCTTCGAGGTCACGATGTTCACCACGCCCGGCGGGATGTCGGTCTGCTCGGCGATCACCCGAGCCAGGCGGGTGGCGTTCCAGGGCGTGTCCGGCGCCGGCTTGATCACGCACGTGTTGCCCATGGCCAGGATGGGCCCGAGCTTGTTCATGATGATCTCGAACGGGAAGTTCCACGGGACGATCACGCCGACGACCCCGATGGGCTCCTTCCAGACCTCCTTGGCCGTCGAACCGAGGCCCAGGGTGTCGCTCGTGCCCAGGCTGCGCTCCCACTCGAACCGGTCGATCATCTCGGCCGGCCACCGCAGGGCCTCGGCGAGGGGCCAGTCCAACTGAGGACCGTAGGTGACGATCACCGGGCAGCCGACCTCGCTCACGAGCTCGCTGCGCAGCTCCTCGCGTTCGCCCTCGAGGGCGGCCTGCAGCTGGAGCAACGCCGCCTTGCGGGCGGCCCGGTCGGTGGCCCAGTCCGTGGTGTCGAAGGCGGTGCGAGCGGCGGCCACAGCCCGCTCCATGTCCGCCCTCGAGCCGTCGGCAACCGGGCCCAGCACCTCTTCGGTCGCCGGGTTGACGTTGTCGAACTGCCGTCCTGACTCGGCGTCGACGAGCTTGCCGTCGACGAGCATGCGGTGGTCTCCCATCGGCACAGTTCCCCCTGGAGCCGGTGCACGATCGGGCTGGTTCCGCAGGACCCCCATGTCCAGCGAACCGCTCCGCCCGATGTGACGTTTGTGTCAGAGTACCATTGCCCCGGCACGGACGACCTGCGCCGACGCGGAAGACCGCCGGTCGGACAGATGGAGAACCATGCACGACGGACCGATCTCGACGCCCGATGAGGCTGCGCCGACGCGGAAGACCAAGCGTAGGTCGACCAGCGCACAGGAGACCGCGACGGCGTCCGGAAACGGGCTGATCGAGGTCATCGACGTCCAGCGACGCGCCCCGTTCGGCGACTCGCCCACCGTGGGCCCGCGCGGCAAGGGCACCCAGCAGCGGATCCTGCGGGCCGCCCTCCAGATGTTCGGCGAGCGCGGCTATCGGGCCACCCGGGTCGAGCACATCACCGCCGCCGTCGGCTGTTCGCGGCCGTCGTTCTACCAGTACTTCTCGAGCAAGAAGGACCTCTTCCGCCAGCTCGGCACGCAGGTGGCGCGCGAGCAGTTCCGAATCACCGAGGCCATGGGCGACGTCACGCCCGATGCCGACGGATGGCGAGCGCTGCGGGCCTGGTTGGAGGCGTCGGCCGACCTCTACGAGGCCTACTGGCCCGTGTACGAGGCGTTCTCGGCGGCCGCCAGCGACGACGACCTGATGAGCACCGGCGCCCAGCGGGTGGCCGAGCGGCAGATCCGGGTGTTCTCCCGCAAGGTCGACGAAAGCGCCCTGCGAGCGATCGCCCCCGACGAGCTGTCGGCCCTCCTGTCGAGCTCGTCGAGCAGAGCCAACCGCTACCGCCAGTTCGTGGGCCGGGTCGACCCCGATCGGGTGCCGGACCGGGCCCGGATGCTCGACTGCCTCACCGAGGTGCTCCATCGCACGCTGTTCGGCAAGCGCGGCGGCGGCGTGATCGACCACCGTCCCCTCGATCGCGAGCTCCCGCGGCCTCCGTCGATCGCCGACCCGACGCGGGGTGCCAGCCAGACGCTCGGCCCCGCCGGGCGGGCCACCTACAGCCGCCTCCTCGACGCTGCCGCCACCACCTTCGCCGCCCAGGGCTTCCACGAGACGCGCGTCGACGACATCGTCGAGGCCGCCGGCACCTCTCACGGCACCTTCTACCGGTACTTCGCAAACAAGGAGGCGGTGTTCCGCGCCGTCGCCTCCCGGTCGGCCCGGCGCACGTACCGCACCATCGTCGCCATCGCCGACGTCGTCGATGCCGACGGCACCGTGCCGGCCCGCCAGCTGCGCAGCTGGGTCGACACCTACACCCAGATCTGGGCCGAGGAGGGCCCCATCTTCCGGCTCTGGGTCGAGTCCTTCGGCCGCGACAAGGAGCTCGGCGCCATCATCGCCCAGGGCCTCGACGTGGTCCGAGGCACCTTCGCCCGGTTCCTCTCCACCCGCAGCGGCGGCGACGCCGACGTCGACGCCTTCCTGCTGATGTCGATCCTCGATCTGGGTGGCCCCGACGGCGAGCTCGGCCGCGACCAGCAGCGCGACGTCCTGCTGAAGCTCATCCGCCGCGGCTTCCTCGGACTCGACACCCGGAGCTGACCCCTCGACCCGGGCCGGGTCGAGGTGGGCTCGTCACCGAGGTCGCCGCTAGAGTCTCGCTGCTAACGATCATGTCAACTGGGGGGAAGCCAACGATGGACCTACAGGGACGTTCCGCCATCGTCACGGGTGGAGCCGGCGGCCTGGGGGCGGCAACCGTGCGCCACTTCGTCGCCCTCGGCGTCGGGGTCGCCGTGTTCGACCGCGACGGGGCCAGGGCCAAGGAGCTGGCCGACGAGCTCGGTGAGGGCGTCGCCACCGTCCAGGGCGACACCACCAACGACGACGACGTGGCCGCCGCCATCGAGGCGGCGCAAGGGCTCGGCACGTTCTCCATCCTCGTGAACGTCGCCGGCGGCGGGGTCGGCGGCGGCAAGACCCTCAGCCGCGACGGCAGACCCCACGACATGGACGGCTTCAAGGCCACCATGGACATGAACGCCACTGGCACCGTCAACATGACCCGTCTCTCCGTCGCGGCCATGGCCCAGAACGAGCCCGACGAGGAGGGCCAGCGCGGCGTGGTGGTCAACACCGCGTCGATCGCCGGCATCGAGGGTCAGGCCGGCCAACTCGCCTACGGCGCGGCCAAGGCCGCCATCCTCGGCATGACCCTGCCCATGGCGAGGGACCTCGCCCCCGTCGGCATCCGGGTGTGCGGCATCGCCCCCGGCACCATGGGCACGCCGATCATGATGAGCGTCCCCCAGGAGATGCACGACCGCCTCGTCGCCAGCATCCAGTTCCCGAAGCGGATGGGCAAGCCCTCGGAGTTCGCCCTCCTCGTGGAGTCCATCGTGCGCAACCCGTACCTGAACGGCGAGAACATCCGCCTCGACGGAGCCCTGCGCTTCCCCCCGAAGTAGAGGCCCGATGTCCGACTCCTCCGTCAACTCCCCCGGTCACGCCTCGGCGCTGCGCGAGCTCGGCTTCCTGACGCGCGCCGAAGGCGACCTCGTGGTCGGCGACGCCCCGATCACCCCGGAGTTGTGGGTGCCCGGCACCCAGGTGCTGCGCACGTCGGTCCTGGCGATCTGGGCCGACATCGTGGCCGGCCACCTGGCCTGCTTCACCCAGCTGCCGCGCATCCCGATCACCCTCGACCTCGACGTCCACCTGTACCGCCAGCCCGTCGGCACGGGCACGGTCACCGCAGCGGCGTCACTGGTCAAGGCGGGGCGCAGCGTCGTGGTGACCCGCATCGACCTCACCCTCGACGACGAGCCGTTGGGCGTCGGGGGCGGCTCGTTCATGGTGTCCCCCGATCCCGATCACCTGGCCCCCGGGGGCTTCGACGTGAACTCACCGGGACCTCGACTGCACATGTCGGTCCCGTTCGCCGAGCGGGTCGGTGCCACCCAGGTCGCGCCGGGCGTGGCCGAGGTGCCCCGCCGCCACGAGACCATGAACGCCACCGGCAGCCTCCAGGGCGGGCTGGTCGCGCTGGCGCTCGAGGAGGCGGTGCTCGCCGCCGAGCCCCGCACCGTGCTCACCTCGATCTCGGTGCGCTACCTGAAGCCCTACCCCGTCGGGCCGGCCCGGGCCACCGTCGAGCTCGACCGGGGCCTCATGGTCGGCGAGGTCGTCGACGCCGGCACCGGGAAGCTCGGGAGCTGGGCGACGGCGCGCTACGAGCCCGCCGCCGCCTGAACACCACCCCGTTCTGGTGGAGGTTCGCGCGGCTCTCGGGAGAGCAGACCTCCACCAGAAGGGCCAGAGTCAGCCTCGGGGGAGGCCGAGGACCTTCTCGGCGATGATGTTGCGCTGGATCTCCGACGAGCCGGCGGAGATGGTGGCCGCGAACGTCTCGAAGTACTCCTCGATCCAGGAGCCGCCGCGCCGGGTGACATGGGCGGCGAGGTCGAGTCCCTGGTCTCCGAGCATCTCGGTGACCGCCGCCGACAGCCGCTGGTGGGCCTCGCTGCTGTAGGCCTTCATCAACGCCTGCTCCGGAGCGCTGCCACCTCGCACCAGCTTGGCGAAGCCGCGATAGCCGAGGCATCGGCCGGCGACCGAGTCGATGTAGGAGGTGACGAGGCGGTCGGTGGCCACCGCCCGCTCGAGGTCGCCGAGCCGGGCCAGCGCCGCCGGCGCCTCACGACGGGCCCGGGTCATGGCCGCCTCGAGGCCGAGCACGCCGATGAGCCACACCATGCCCCGCTCGTGGGCGAGCGAGCCGTTGGCCATCGCCCAGCCGTTGTTCATCGTGCCGACCAGGTTCTCGGCCGGCACGAGCACGTCGGAGAGGAACACCTCGTTGAGGTCCGGCGTCCCCTCGTGAACGATCTCGGGCAGCGGGCGCACGGTGACACCGGGGGTGTCCATCTCCAACAGCACGATGCTGATGCCCTTGTGCTTCGGGGCGTCGGCGTCGGTGCGGCAGAACAGGAAGCAGAAGTCGGCGTAGTTGGCCCCGGAGGTCCACACCTTCTGACCGTTGATCACGAAGTGGTCGCCGTCGAGGACGGCACGCGTGCTGAGCGCCGCCAGGTCGCTGCCCGCTCCGGGCTCGCTCATCCCCAGGCACGCCGACCGCTCGCCCTTGAGCACCGGCATGGCGTACTGCTCGATCTGCTCGGGGGTGCCGTAGTCGAGGATCGACGGGGTGATGATCCCGAGGCCCTGGGGGTTGGTGTGGCGCGGGATGCCGCGCTTGCTGAGCTCCTCCATGTAGACGAGGGTCTCGACCGGGCCGGCGTTGCGGCCACCCAGCTCCGGGCCCCATCCGGGGACGAGCCAGCCGGCGTCGAACTCCCGGCGGATCCAGCTCTTGCACCAGTCGGGCACGTGGGCGCTCGAACGGGCGGGGTCGGCCGCCATCTCCTCGTCGGTCGGGCGGTTCTCGGCCAGCCAGGCCAGGAACTCCTGGCGGAACTCCTCCACCGAGTCGTCGAACGTGAGCTTCACGCCACCACCTCCTCGTCCTCGACCAACCCGATGATGCGAGCCAGCTCCGCCCGGTGGGCGAGTGCGTTCCCGAACAGGGCGTCACCGGCCTTCGCCCGCTTGAGGAAGAAGTGCAGGTCGTGCTCCCAGGTGAACCCGATGCCGCCGTGCAGCTGCAGCCCGTCGGTGACGAGGAGCATCTGGCACTCCCCCGCCGCGGCCTTGGCCAGCGCCGCCGCCTCGTGGCGTCGGGGGTCGTCCTCGGTGATGGTGAGTGCGGCGAACCAGCACAACGAGCTGGCCCGCTCCACGGCCAGGTACATGTCGGCCATGCGGTGCTTGAGGGCCTGGAACGACCCGATCGGGCGCCCGTACTGCTCGCGCTCCTTGCTGTAGTCGACCGTCCACTGGAAGATCTCGCGGCACGCGGCGGCCACGTTGGTGGCCATGGCGACGGTCGCTTCCTCGAGGACCCGCTCGACCGCCACGGGCTCGAGCGAGCCCGGCTCGGCCAGCACCCTGTCGGCTCCGACGACCACGCCGCCGAGCACGACATCGGCGATCGGGAGGGTGGGGTCGATCGTGACGCGGGGCTCCACGGTGAGCTCGCCTCGGGCGACCACGAACGCGCCGAGACCCTCAGCGCCTCGGACGACCACGACGACCTCGTCGACGGCGGCGCCGTGCACCACCGCTTCCTTGCGCCCCTCGAGGCGCCAACCGTCGCCCTCGCGGGTGGCGGTGGCCGTGACGGCGTCGGGGCTCCAGCGGCCGCCCTCGGCGATGGCCAACGAGCCGGTGATCTCCCCGGCCGCGATCCGGGGCAGCCAGGCGGCGCGAGCCGCCTCGTCGCCCAACTCCCGTACCGCCGGCGCGAACTGCGACGCGGTGGCGAGGAACGGGCCAGGGGTGGTGTGGGCGCCGATCTGCTCGGCCACGATCGCCAGCTCGAGATAGCCGAAGCCGACGCCGCCGTGGGCCTCGTCGATGGTCAGGGCCGGCCAGTCGAGCTCGACCATCTGGGCCCACACGTCCGAGTCGTCGCCGGTGCCCTCGTAGATGGCGCGCACGACCGACGGCGGCGAGATGCCGTCGAGCACGTCGGTCACCATCTGGCGCAGCTCGGCCTCGTCCTCCGAGAACTCCAGGTCCACGTCCCCTCCTCGTTGCGCGGTCACTCCATCCAACACGCAACCAGTGCCGGCCGCCGAATCGGGGCAGCGTGACGTCAGGGCGGAGGGGCCACCGTCCGCAGGGCCCCGACGACGCCGTGAGCGATCGTGCGCACGAACGCGGCCGACACCGGGCGCTGGGTGATCGCCCTGCGGTTGTAGAGCGGTCCGGCCAGGAACGCCATCGCCACGTCGGCGCTCACCTGCTCGCCCAGCTCGCCCCGGGCCCGGGCCCGGTCGAGGATGCGGTCGAGCTGCGCCACGCGGGGACGGTGGAACTTCTCGTTGATGGCGGCCCGGAACTCGGGGTTGCGGCGCAGTTCGGTGGCGACGTCCTCGGTGAGGTCGGAACGCTCCACCGACATCGCATCGGCGAGGGCCCGGGCGAGGGCCA
>DATDIY010000043.1:0-10589 GCA_036520815.1 Acidimicrobiales bacterium | reverse complement strand
CACAGAACTGCTCGGCCGGCTCGTTGGTGAACACGTCGAAGCAGTGGTACGCCTCGAGGGTCGCCAGCTGCTCGGAGATGCGGGCGACCATCTCGGGCCGTCCGTGCCCGATGGCGCAGTACCAGAGGCTGGCCATGGCGTCGACGTAGGCCCGACCCTCGGCGTCCCACACGGTGGCGCCCTCACCGCGGACGATCGTGCGGAACTCGTCGGCGGTCGCGCCGGGGCGGGCGAACGGGTGCAGGAACGCGCTGGGGCTCATGGTCGACCTCACTCGACGGTCGGCCACGTGCCGACGGTCGATGATCCCACGACGGCCTACCCTCGCCTCGTGGTCGACGACGTGGATGATGCGGCCGGCGAACCGCCGCGGATCGCGGTGTACCCCGGGACGTTCGATCCGGCCACGGTCGCCCACGTGCACCTGGCCGAGCAGGCCGTGGCCCAGCTCGGTCTGGCCCGGGTCGACCTCACCATCTCGACCACCACGCTCGGCAAGGACGACGACGGGCTGACCCCGATCGACGTCCGTCTGTCCCAGCTGCAGGCGCTGACCGACGGTCGCCCCGAGCTCGGCGTGCGGTCCTCGCCGAAGAGCCTGCTGGCCGACCTGGCCGAGGGCTACGACGCGGTGGTGGTCGGGGCCGACAAGTGGCACCAGCTCCTCGACCCCGACTGGTACGGCGGCATCGCCGCTCGCGACGAGGCCCTGCGCCGCCTCCCTGTCGTGGCGCTGGCCCCCCGTCCGCCGTGGACGATGCCCGACGAGGATCCGGCGGCCGCTGCGCCCGAGGGGGTGACGGTCGTGGTGCTCGACACCGATCCGAGCCACCACCCGGTGTCGGCCACGGAGGTCAGGGCCGGCCGGCACGACTGGCGAGCCGGCCCTCGACTTTGATCGGAGCCGGCGGGAGGCGACACTGGGAGTTCCCGGCACCGGCGGCAGGCCGGCGAGAGCGACCATGTCAATCGACGCACCACCGCAGCTCGAAGAGCCATCCGCTCCCCCTCCGCCGCCAGCGCGGACGAGGGGCCCGATCACGCTGATCGTGGTCGTCGGACTGGTGCTCATCGCCATCGCCATCGTCGCCTTCGTGCGCACCGGCGACGACAGCAGCGAGGCCGATGGCGACCGCAACGCCCTCGGCTGGCACGGCGGCATCCTCGAAGGCGCCAAGCCTCGGCCGTCGTTCACCCTCACCGACTCGACCGGCCAGCCCTACGACTTCGCGGCGGCGACCTCGGGCCAGCTCACCTTCCTCTTCTTCGGGTACACCCACTGCCCCGACATCTGCCCGATCACCATGGCCAACCTCACCTCCGCCCTCGACCAGCTCCCCGGCACGAGCGCGCGCGTCGTGTTCATCACCACCGACCCGAGTCGCGACACGCCGGAGCGCCTCAAGGACTGGCTGGGCGGGTTCCCCGTCGACGTGGTCGGCCTCACCGGCTCGGTGGCCGAGCTCGAGGCGGCCCAGAAGGCCGCCGGCGTCTCCACCGCCATCGCCGAAGCGCCCGACGACAAGGGCGAGTACACCGTCGGCCACTCGGCGTCGGTGCTCGTCTACACCCCCGACGACCAGCAGCACATGGTGTACTCCTCGAGCACGATGCAGGCCGAGTGGATGGACGACATCCCCCGCATCGCCGCCGACCCCGGGTGGAACGCGGTCGACGGGGTGGTCGCCACCGGCGCCTACGCCGGACCCAGCACCGCCGGCCAGTCCGCCGTGTACCTGACGGTGGTGAACGGCGGAACCGACAACGCCGTCGTCGGGGTGACCTCGCCAGACGCGCCCGGCGCCACCCTCCACGTGACCTCCAACGACGGCACCACGATGTCGGGGACCGACTCGCTCGACGTACCGAGCGGCGGTGCGGCGGTCCTGTCCCCCGCCGGTGACCACGTCATGTTGAGCGGCCTGAGCCGCGACCTGGTGGAGGGTGACACCGTCACCGTCGTGCTCGAGCTCCGAAGCGGCGCGCAGCTCACCGTCGTGGCCTCAGTGGTCAGCTACGAGGCGCTGGCGGCCCGCATCCCGTCCCCTGATGCGGTCGAGGGAGCGACCCGGTGAGCGACGCGATCCTGGCCGTGCAGTGGTGGTGCCAGACCACCACCGCCCCTTGGGACTGGACGCCGAAGGTGTACCTCGGCGTGTGGGTGATGGTGGCCCTGTTGGTGGTGCCCTACGCCGTCGTCATGGTGCGTCGGGCCCGCAGCCACGGCCTCACCAGCCGCGACAAGCGGGCGATCCTCTGGTACTCGCTCGGCGTGTTCTTCGTGTGGTCGGCGAGCGACTGGCCCCTCGGCACGCTCGGGGCCGGCTACCTGCTCAGCATCCACACCGTGCTCTACCTGATCTACACGATGGCGGCGGGGCCACTGCTGGTGCTCGGCATGACCGACTGGATGACCCGCGGGATGCTCGACCGGATCCGGGGTTGGAGCATCTACCGGCTGCTGGTGAAGCCGTGGGTCGCCGTGCTCGTTCTCAACGGCATCCTCGTGTTCACCCACCTGCCCCCGGTGGTCGACGGGCTCCGGGCGTCGCAGTTCGGCTCGTTCGTCCTCGACGCCCTCTGGCTGATCTCCGGCGTGGTCGGGTGGCTCCCGATCATCACGCCGTTCCGCGGCGACCGGATCAAGGCGCCGATCTGGAAGTGCGTCTACCTGTTCATCGCCTTCGGAGCGTTCCCGATGCTGCCGGGCGCCTTCATCACGTTCTCCGGGGTGCCGCTCTACCGGGTGTACGAGCTGGCGCCTCGCTTCGGCGACTGGAGCCCGCTCGACGACCAGCAGCTCGCCGGCGCGCTGATGAAGGTGGGCAACATCCCGATCCTGTGGACCGTGATCGCCGCCATCTTCGTCAAGGCAGCCCTCGAGGGATCCCGCCACAACCGCTACGGGACCGTCGAGGAGTTCGACGAGGCCCGCCGGGCAGCGGCGGACGGGTCCGTCCCGGCCGGCTCGGTTCCGCCGATTCCCCCGACTCCCGTCGGCTGAGAATGGGTACGGTCCAGACCGTGCGAGCGGCGGCGGTGCAGATGCGGTGCAGCGGGGACCGGGACGACGACCTCGGACGCGCCGCCGACCTGGTCGGGCGGGCGGCGGTCGACGGCGCCCGCCTGGTGGTGCTGCCGGAGCTGTTCGCGTCGATCGGCACCAACGCCTCGATGCGCGCCGCGGCCGAGCCGTTGCAGGGCCCGACCGTGGCGTGGGCCTCCGAGCTCGCCCGCACCCACGCCGTGCACCTGGTGGCGGGCAGCTTCGTGGAACGGGACCACGACCAGCTCTACAACACGTCCTGCCTGCTGGCGCCCGACGGGTCGCTGGTGGCGCACTACCGCAAGGTGCACCTGTTCGACATCGACGTCGCCGGTGCCGCCACCCGGGAATCCGACACGTTCTCGGCGGGAGCCGGGCCCGTCGTCGCGCCGTTGGGCGAGGGTGGCCCCGGGCTGGGCATGACCATCTGCTACGACCTGCGCTTCCCCGAGCTCTACCGCATCGAGGCGCTCGTCGGCGCCGCCATCATCACCGTGCCGGCGGCGTTCACCGATGCCACCGGGAAGCCGCACTGGGAGCTGCTCCTGCGGGCTCGGGCGGTGGAGGACCAGGTCGGCATCGTCGCCGCCGCCCAGTGGGGCACCTCCCCGGAGGGCATCGCCCGCCACGGCCACGCCATGGTCGTCGACTCGTGGGGCCGGGTGCTGGCCGACGCCGGACCGGAGGGGGACGGGCTCGCCGTCGCCGACCTCGACCTCGCCGACATCGAGAAGAACCGCACCCGCTTGCCCAGCCTGGCCAACCGCCGGCCCTCCACCTACCGGTGGCCCGACGGCGTCAACGTCTGAGCGGGCGCTCCGGTCGCATGTAACGCGGCTGCTCCCCCGAGGCATGTAGGGGCTGTATGCAGACCGGAGACGACGAGCTCACCGATGCCCAGCTCCTCGTCCGGTCCGTCGACGACGTCGAGCTGTTCGGCGAGCTCTACGACCGCCACGTCGCCGACGTCCTCGGCTACTTCGTCCGTCGCACCCGCTGCGGGCAGACCGCGGCGGACCTGACCAGCGAGACATTCGCCGCCGCCTTCACCTCCCGTCACCGGTTCACCGACGTCGGCGCCCCCGGAAGGGCGTGGCTGTTCACCATCGCCGAGCGACAGCTCAGTCGCTACCTGCGGCGGGCCCGGGTGGACACGAGGGCACGACGTCGTCTCCGGGTGGAGCCGCTCGAGCTCGACTCGGCGGAGATCGAGAGGGTGGAGCAGCTCGTCGACGCGACGCAGCTCACCGGTGCGTTGTCCGATGCCCTCGGTCAGCTCGCGCCCGGCCTCGCCGAGGCGGTTCGCCTCCGGGTGGGGGCCGGCCTGCCGTACCCCGAGGTGGCCCAGCGCCTGGGCTGCTCCGAGGGCGCCGCTCGGGTTCGCGTCTCGCGCGGCCTGCAACGCCTGACGCTCCTCATGGGAGGTGACACGTGAACGACTGGCCCTCACCGGGATCGGCGCCGCCGTTCGTGGCGCAGACCAGAGCCGACCTCCTCGCCGGGGTCGGACCGTTCCGCCGACGCCGCCGCCACCGCGCCGTCGCCGCGACCGCGGTGGCGCTCGTGGTCGCGGTCGCCGGCATCGCCGGTGCGCTCGTCTCGATCAGGGACGAGAACGGCGCTCGACCGATCGTCGTGGAGCAACCGGACGTCAGCACCACTTCCATCCCCGCGACCGCACCGCCGCTCTTCCTGGCCGCCGAACCGGTGCCGGACGGCCACGTCGGCCCCCAGACCGCCGCCGCGTTCTGGACGGGCGACGTCCTGCTCGTGGTCGACCCCCAGGACGGCGGCGGCGACGTGAGAGGTGAGATCTGGGATCCCGCCACCCGCACGACGCGCCCGATGGCACCGAGCGGGTTCGTGTGGCGGGCCTTCCCGGCCATGGCCTGGACCGGCTCGGAGCTCCTGATCGTCGGCGGCTCGAACGGACCGGGGGTGGAACCCATCGGCATGGCCTACGACCTGGCGGCCGACACGTGGCGAATGTTGCCCGATCCTCCCGGCGCAGCAGGACCGGCCACCTCGTCGCCGGGGCTCGGAGGGCCCGGGTTCTGGACGGGCTCGGAGTTGCTGATGCCCACTGCCGGTCTGGCCTACGACCCCGCCGCGAGATCGTGGCGGTCCATCGATCCGGGTCCGCTCACGACGCGAAGCCTGCCGGTCCAGGTGTGGACGGGCGACCGGGTGGTGGCCTGGGGCGGATGCATCCGTCCTGGCGATGGCGGCTGCGACGATCCGAACATCGGTCTCCTCGGCGACGGCGCTGTCTATGACGCGGCCGCTGATTCCTGGACCCCGATGGCACCCTCACCACTCCCGCCGGGTGTGCACGCGGTCGGCGTCTGGACCGGGACGGAGGTGGTCATCGTCGTGACCGAGCCCGGCGACGACGCTGCGGTCGCGGCCGCCGCCTACGACCCCGCCCGCGACACCTGGAGGTCGCTGCCCGCCCCCCCGCTGAGCCCCCGCCGCTACGCGGCGATCGCCTGGACCGGCGACCGCGTGGTCGTCTGGGGCGGCACGGAAGGCCTGACCCTGAGCCTCCCCCGCTACGCCGACGGCGCCTTCTACGACCCTGCAGCCGATCGGTGGACGTCGTTCGCGGTCGACGCCGAGGAGGCCCGCGAGATGGCCGTCATGGAGTGGACGGGCGCCGACCTCTACGTCGCCGGCGGACGGCCTCGAGCCGAGCCCTTCACGTTCCGCCTGCCCGAGGACTGATCAGCAGGCGATCTCGCTCGATGTGCCGGCGCGCCGCGGGAACCCGAGGATCCTGCCCGACGTCGAACCTGGCGATGAACAACGGTCACCGGCGGGATCGCACTCGGCAGGAGCGAACGACGAGAGGGGGCCTGCGGTCGAGGCTCCTGCTGGTCGTAGTGGTGGCCGTGGTGGCCGTGCTGCTGGGGCCGGGGTGCGGGTCGATGGCGGCATCCGATGACGCCCGCGGATCCATCGACACCGACCCTCTCGACGATGCCGCATCGACGACGGTCGCCCTCCCGTCGCCCTCGTCGAACATCGATGACCTGACGAACTTCATGGCGACCATCCCGACCTTCCAGGTCGCGACCTTCCCACCAGCGGGTGATCTCGCCGACCTGATGCAACGGGCTGACGCGCTGGTGGTCGGCACGATCACCGAGGTCCGGCTCGGCGAAGAGCGGCTCCACTCGCGCGAGCAGGTCGTGTGCGAGATCGACGAGGGTGTCCCGGTTCCCGGCGAGTGCTTCGTGGAGACCAGGACCGTCTCGCTGGTGTGGACGATCGCGGTCGACGAGGGCCATCGAAAGGTCGTCGGCTCGGACACAGGGGACGGCCCGTCGGTCTCCGTCGAGATGCCGTTCGACGGAATGCCGACCCCGCTCGAGGTGTCCAGGGCGAGAGCCGGCACCCTGGCGGCCGAGGCCCGCGAGGTTCTCGTCGGGCACCGGGTCGCGGTGTTCCTCGATGCGAGCTCGTCGAGGCCGGTGCCCGCCAGCAACGCCGCCGTGAGCGTCGTGACCAACGACGGATCACTGGTGCCGGCGCCGTTCTACCGGGGCGAACAGGACCGCGGCATCGGCGAGGCCGGGTCGCTCGACGAGCTCCGCGCCCGGCTGACGGGCACCGGCGAGTACGCCGCCGCCTGACCGGGCCCGCCCGCTACCGTTCTGTCGGTCGGGAACGCGGACGGACGGTCCTGGGGAGGCAGCCGTGGCCTGGTTGGTGCTGGCGAGGATCACTGCGCTCGCCCACCTCTCCTACATCGCCTTCCTGGTGGTGGGCGGCCCGCTCAGCGTGCGGCGGCCCCGGGTGCTCCCGTTCCATGCCGCCGCTCTGGCATCGGCGATCGCCGTCAACGTCACCGGCAGCGACTGCCCGTTGACGGCCGCCGAGAAGGACCTTCTGGCCCGCGCCGGCGAACCCGTCTACGAGGGCGGGTTCAACTCCCACTACCTCGTCGAGCCGATCCGGCCCGCCGGCATCGACGGCACCGTGAACCTGGTGATGCTCACGCTCCTGTGCGTACCCACCGTTGGGTCGTACGCCCTCGTGCTCCGACGCCGCCGCTCGACGTCGGTCTCGTAGGTCGATCCGAGCACGCCTCGAGCCCTCGGCCGGCGTCAGCTGCCGAACATGCTCAGCCACTCCTGCTCGTTGCGGGGGCGGAACACGAAGTTGAGGCGACGGGTGTCGCCCATCGACGCCGCCGGCGCCGCCGAGTACATGTGGCCGGGGAAGAGGATGGCGTCGTCGGGCACCTTCGACAGCGTGTGGGTGAGCGAGTGGTAGAGCGCAGCTGGGTCACCGCCGGGGAGGTCGGTGCGGCCACAGCCGTCGAGGAAGAGGGTGTCGCCCGAGACGAGGGCCCCGTCGAGCATGAAGCACTGGCTGCCGGGGGTGTGACCCGGCGTGTGCACGAGCTCGATCGGGATGTCGCCGACCGTCACGATGTCGCCGCTGGAGTGCTGGACGAGCTCGGTGGCGCTGATGCCCGTCACCATCTCGACCAGGCGGGCCTCGTCGGCCTGCACGTGGATCGGCACCTGCTGGAGCTCGAGCAGCTCCTTCACACCGACCATCTCGAAGTTGCCCATGGAGCCGCCGACGTGGTCGGCGTGGTAGTGGGTGGCGAGCACGCCGGTGAGCCTCATGCCGTCGGCGGCGACGATGTCGAGGATCCCCTGGGGGTCGTAGGCGGGGTCGATCACCAGGGTCTCGCCGGTCTCGCGATCGCCGATCAGGTAGACGAAGTTGACCATCTGGTGGGCGAACGGATCGCTCTGGGCGAAGTCCCGCCCGGACAGCAGCTGGCGGAAGTAGAGGCGTCCCTCGGGCGCGGCGTCGGTCATGGCCCCCATTGTCGCCCCTCCCCGCTCGGGTCAGGCGCGGCGCTCGGCGTGGAAGGCCTCGGCGCGGCGCACGACCTCGCGCAGCGGGAGGCCCAGAGCCCGGGCGGCGGTGGCCGCGTCGTCGTGCTCGACCTTGGCCCGGCCGGCGGTCACCTTGATGCGGATGGTGTGGCCGTCGACGACGACCTCGTCGAAGTGGCGGGCCTGGGGCCAGCGCTCGAGCGTCGAGCCCCGCACGCCCATGGTGCCGGTCTCCCGCACGAGGACGGCCCGAAGCTCCGGCGCCATCGCCGGGTCGGCCAGCACGCTCACGGTGTGGGCGGGGCGGCCCTTCTTCATCACGATCGGGGTGAGCCAGGCGTCGTGGGCGCCGGCGACGAGCAGGGCCTCGACGGCGTAGGCGAGGGTCTCACCGGTGACGTCGTCGACGTTGGCCTCCAGCAGCACGACGGGTTGACCCTCGACGGCGGTGCCGTCGGCGGAAGTGCGGGTGCCGAGCACCACGCGGGTGACGTTGGGTCGCTCGGCCAGCTCCGCGGATCCGGCGCCGTAGCCGCTGGCGGCCACCGCCATCGCCGGCATGGGGCCCCACTCGACGACGTTGGCGGCGAGGATGGCGGCGCCGGTCGGGGTCGTGAGCTCGCGGGCGATGTCGAGGCCGTACGTGGGGGCGCCGCGCAGCAGCTCGACCACGGCCGGCACGGGCACCGGAAGCACGCCGTGGGCGGCGGCGACGGTGCCGAGCCCGTCGGCCACCGGCGACGACGTCACCTCGTCGACGTCGAGGATCTCGAGGGCGGCGCAGGTGCCGACCACGTCGACGATGGCATCGAGAGCACCGACCTCGTGGAAGTGCACCTCGGCGGCGGGCTGACGGTGGAGGCGCCCCTCGGCCTCGGCGAGGGCGGCGAAGGTGCGCTGGGCCCGGCGGTGCACCCGGTCGGGCAGCTCGGCGGAGGCGACGATGGCCGCCACCTCGGCGGCGGTGCGCGACGGAGGGTCGGCCTCGGTGCGGACATGGACCTTGGTCGCCGCGATCCCCGACCGCAGCACCGGTTCGGCCTCGAGCACCCAGCCGTCGACCGGCAGGCGCTTGAGCATGGTGCGCACCTCGTCGACGTCGGCCCCCGCGTCGATCAGTGCGCCGAGGGCCATGTCGCCGGCGATGCCGGAGAAGCAGTGGAACCAGGCGACCGACCGGTCAGGCACCGGAGCGCTCTCGCTGGTGCACGTCGAGCATGCGCAGCACGGCGCAGGCGGCGCCGAACCCGTTGTCGATCCCCACGACCGTCAGCCCCGAGGCGCACGAGGCCAGCATCCCGAGCAGGGCGGTGACCCCTTCGAGCGACGAGCCGTACCCGACCGAGGTGGGCACGGCCACGACCGGAGCGGCGGTGAGCCCCCCGACCACACTGGCCAGGGCCCCCTCCATGCCGGCCACCACCACGACGGCGTCGACGTCGGCCAGCTCGTCGGCGGCGTCGAGGATGCGGTGCAGCCCGGCGACGCCGACGTCGGTGATCCGCAGCGGGTGCACGCCGTGAGCAACGAGGGTGGCAGCGCACTCGTCGGCCACTGGGAGATCGGCGGTGCCGGCGGTGACGACCACGACCCGCTCGGGTCGCTCGGCGGCCGGACGCCACACGACCGTGTGCAGGCGTCGGTCGGACGGGTCGCCGTGGCCGGCCTCGACCACCGTGCCGCCCGGGTTCCCCGCCACGGTGGAGGCGACCTGTTCGGCGTCGGCCCGGGAGAGCACGACCGGGCCGTCACCGGGCTGGGCCAGCAGCTCGGCCACGATCGCCGCGCACTGCCCGGGGGACTTGCCGGGGCCGTACACCGTCTCGGCCCGGCCCTGACGCAGGGCCCGGTGGTGATCGACCCGGGCGAAGCCGAGATCGGCGAACGGCAGGCGCCGCAGGCTGGCGACGGCGTCGTCGGCGCTGACCGTGCCCGTCCGCACCCCCTCGATCAGCTCCCGCAGGGACGACTCGTCCATCCCCCCATCCTCCCCGATCCCTCGCTCCCCCGCCGCATCCCGACCTCACCCGTCCAGGCCTCCCCCAACCGAAGCTGGTACGGACCCGAGCGCCAGGGCGCGTCAGGCGTACCAGCTTCGGCGGGGAAGGGGTGGGTCAGGCGTCGATGCCGAGGCGGGCGGCCACGGCGGCGACGTCGGCGGGGGTGAGCACGGAGCCGACCAGGCCCCACACTCCGGCGAACACCTCGGCGGGAGCGCCGGCCCGCATGCCGCCGAGCAGCTCTGTGCGGTCGTCGACGTTCATGGCCGGGATCATGATGGCCAGCGACGCAGCCATGTCCGCAGGCGGGATGCTGCTGATGATGGCGCCGTGGATCCCGAGCACCGCCTCCGGTCCGAGCGCCCCGGCGAGGGCCGGCATCACGACGCGCTCCTCGAGGTTCTGGTGCTCGAGGTAAGCGCTGGTGAACGAGGCCAGCTCCAGGTAGAGCTCCTGGCCGACGCTGCGGACCTCCGCCCCGGCGGTCGCCCCGAAGGCCACCGACATCTCGTGGATGTCGCCGATGCGCCGGTCGAGCAGGTCGTGGTCGCCGACGATGCGGACGGCGGCGTCGGGCAGCACCTTCTCGATGGCGGGCTGGACGTTGGTGTCCTCGTGCTCGGCGTGGGTGTGCAGCAGGGTGACGAGGGCGTCGACCCGACCGGCGAGGGCGACGCGGGCGGC
>DATDIY010000042.1:0-3618 GCA_036520815.1 Acidimicrobiales bacterium | reverse complement strand
GCCCGGTGACGACGATCCCGCTCTGGGGCGTCTCAGGGCTGATCCCCATGTCAGAGAACAGGTTGACCGTGGCCTGCTGCACGGCCGGGATGGCCGGACCCTGGGTCTGGTCGTGCACCTCGTCGAGGCCCCAGGACCACTGCACCGTGCCGGCTCCGAACACCAGGGCACCGCTCGGCGCCCGGTACATCGTCAGCGAGTGCGTCGCCGAGCCGGTCTCGAACGTCGAGCCGTAGGTGCTGTCGACGGTTCGCAGCACCCCGCCCTGGGTCGTGCGCGAGAAACGGATCTGGTTGGCCGGGCGCGAACCGTTGTCGAGGTCCTCGTCCCACTCGTAGCCGAGCATGCCGCTGCCCAACGTGTCGGCCCCGGCGCCGGCCACCGACGAGGTGCGCCACAGGCGCGTGAGCCCGGCCTGGTCGGGGACGGTCATGTTGTAGGTGCAGCAGTTGACCGAGAAGATCGTGCCGGTCAGCGCGTTCTCGGGCCGGGTTCCCGGCCCCCGGGGATCACGCCAGGTGCCCGTCCACTCGGAGCTCGGATCCGGGTGGTTGGGGTAGTTGTGGGTCTCCTTGTAGGAGACCAGCGTCCGGTTGGCGGTGCCGGAACCGTCGATCGACGACTCGTACCGGGTCTTCCAGAAGACCTCGTTGCCGCTGAAGAACGCCAGGTGGACACCGGCGTCGCGCGCCGCTTCGACGTTCGTGCGCTGCGGGCCCGACCAGTACTCGTCGTGGCCGGTCGAGACGAACACCTCGTGCTCGAGCAGCTCGGCGCCGCGGCGGTCGGTGTCGATCCCGCTGAAGTAGCTGACGTCGTAGCCATTGCGCTCGAGCCAGCGGATCATCGGGTACTCGGCGTTGAACAGCGAGTCCTCGGGTGCGTTGCCCCGCACGGTGATCGGCCGGTTGTAGCTGACCTTGTAGGTGCGGCCGTCGGCGGCCCCTCCGGTGCCGGGGCCGCGGCCCGTGTACCGCGAGTTGCCGCCGAACTGGTTGTAGGCGTGCCAGGTCGTGTCGCTCGTCTGGAACAGCAGCTTCGAGCTGCTCGTGTCGTTGCGCACGACGAACGGCACGTGGCTGGCGCCGCCGGTGTCCTCGCGGACGAGGCGGCCGATGAACACGCCCGAGACCGCGGTCGACGGCACGTTCCAGGTGGCCGACACCGACCAGTTGCCGCAGTCGACCAGGCCCGACACCGGGTCGCTCAGGCACGGGTTCTGACCCGTCGAGGTGGTCTGGCTGCTCGGGATCGTCGCCACCTTGCGAGCGCCGTTGCCGCCGTACCAACCGAGCCGGTAGATGTCGATGCGGAACTCGGCGTTCTGCTCGACGTCGACCTTGAACTGCACGGTGCCGCCGACGTTGGCGCTGATGTCGGTGGTGTAGCCCTGGATCGAGCCGTCACCGGCGCCGTTGATGTCCCACTCCGACTGCGGGTTGCCGGGCAGCGCGTTCTCGATCGACACCGGGTTGGGGGCGGCCGCCGCCGGCGTGGCGGTGATGATCGGCAGACCGGCGACCGCGACCACGATGGCGAGCAGAGCTCCGCCCACGAGGCGTCGGGCACGCCGGGGCGCCGGCTCAGCCGCCGCCATCGGGTGCTCGTCGGTCCCACGAGGGGGTACAGCCGCCATCGAAACCTCTCCCGTATTCCGAGTGGGGTCGGTTTCGCTCTGGCTCCCCCGCAGGCGCAGCGACCAACTTCAGCCTGGGGATCGAGGCCACCCCGTCGAGCTCCCGGACCTCAGCGGCCCCGGCTCGACACGTGTGGATGTGTTGTGTGGTGCTTCAACCGCCGGGTCAGGCGGCCAGGATGCTCTCCTCCATGGAGACGACCATCTGCTCGAGCAGGGCACGGCCCTCGAAGTCGTCGGGGTCGCCGAACCGCAAGATGTCTGACGGGTGCAACGCCGGCACCGGCACGTGCGAGATCAACGGGTGGGCCGGTCGCTCGTCGACCTCGCCCTCGGCCAGGAGCACCTCGTGGAGCTTCTCGCCCTGCCGCAGGCCGGTGTAGACGATCTCGATCGGGCGGGGCGCCTGGGCGGCGAGCTGGCGGGCGACGTCGGCGATCCGGACCGGCTCGCCCATGTCGAGCACCAGCGCCTCGCCGTCATCGCCCACCGCGCCGGCCTGGACGACGAGCTGCACGGCCTCGCTGATCGTCATGAAGTAGCGGGTGACGTCCGGGTCGGTGACCGTGATCGGACCGCCCGACGCCACCTGCGAGTGGAAGGCGGTGAGCACGCTCCCGCGGCTGCCGAGGACGTTGCCGAACCGCACCGACAGGTAGGTGCCCGGGTAGCGCCTCGCCGCCCCTGACGTGAGGCCCTCGGCCACCCGCTTGGAGTACCCGAGGATCGAGCACGGGTCGGCGGCCTTGTCGGTCGAGATGTTGACGAAGTGGGTGACGTCGGCGGCGCCGGCCGCGTCGAGCACGTTGAGGGTGCCGTACACGTTCGACTTGACCGCCTCGCGAGGGTGCATCTCCAGTAGAGGTAGATGCTTGAGGGCGGCGGCGTGGAACACCACGTGGGGCTCGTGCTCGGCGAACACCTCGAACATCCGCTGGCGGTCGCGGATGTCGGCGACGACCAGGTTGCGGCTGTCGAGCATCGCCCGGCCGTCCATGCCGAGCTGCAGGGCGTGCAGCGCCGACTCGTCACGGTCGAGCATGACCAGCTCGGCCGGATCGAACATCGCCACTCGCCGGCAGATCTCCGACCCGATCGACCCGCCGGCCCCGGTGACGAGCACCCGGCGGCCCTGCAGGTAGCCGGCGATGGAAGGCAGGTCGGTCTCGACGACGTCACGACCGAGGAGGTCGGCGTCGGTCACGGGACGGATGTCGCTCAGGGCGATGGACGAGCCGAACAGCTCCGCCACCGGCGGCAGCACCCGCACCTCGAGCCCGGCGTCGACGCCGAGCCCGGCGAGCTCGCGGATCTCCTCCGAGCTGGCTTCGGGAAGAGCGATCACGAGGATCTTGGCCCCGAAGCGCTGCGCCACCTCGCCCATGCGGGCGCGGCCACCGGCGACGCGCACCCCGAGGACGGAGTAGCGCTGCTTGGCCGGCTCGTCGTCGAGCACCGCCACCGGTCGGTAGGGACTCAGCGGGTCGCGCAACATGACGTTGACGGTCTGCTCCCCCGGATCGCCGGCGCCGAACACGATCACCGGCTCGGCCTCCGCTCCGGGACGCTGACGCCGCTGGCGGTTCGCCAACCACAGCAGACGAAGGCCCGCCGAGAACACATAGCCGGCCAAGAACCCACCGATGATCACCGATGTGGGCAACAGCACCTGCTCTGACAGGCTGTTGACCATGAGGACGAGGCATCCGCTCGCGACGAAGGCGAACACCAGGCAACGCTGCTCCTCGAAGGTGCCGTAGCGCAGCCGTCCCTTGATCCACCGCGTCGCCAGCTCGACCAGGGCGAAGATCCCGGTCGTGACGACCAGCGCACGCACCAGCTTGTCGCCGCTGTAGGGGCCGACGGTCAGTCCCGTCGCGGTGCCGTCGAAGCGGATGAGCAGGGCCAGGACGATTCCGAGCGCGAGCGCGACGCAGTCGAGCGCGACCTGGACGTAGGCCCTCAACCCGAATCCCGGCTTC
>DATDIY010000041.1:0-2153 GCA_036520815.1 Acidimicrobiales bacterium | reverse complement strand
AGGAGCTGCTTCTTGTAGTTCCACTCGTAGAGCGCCTTGGACTCGTCGAGGCCCTCGTAGCACTGGAGGCGGATCAGCCGGGCGCCGAGGATCTCGGCCACCGACTTGGCCAGCTGGGTCTTGCCGGTGCCGGCCGGACCTTCGACGAGGACCGGCTTGCCGAGGCGATCGGCGAGGAACACCACGCCGGCGATGGCCTCGTCGGAGAGGTAGTCGACGTCTCTCAGCTGCGTCCGGACGTTGGCAGGCGAGTCGAATCGGTGATCCATGGCGATGACGTTACCGGCACCCTGACCGCTCTAACGAAGCCGTCATGTCCAGCTGGGCCTCAGCCCCGGACCTGACCGTCGCCGCGCACGACGTACTTGGCGCAGGTGAGCTCCCGCAGCCCCATCGGACCACGGGCGTGGAGCTTCTGGGTGGAGATGCCGATCTCGGCGCCGAAGCCGAACTCCTCCCCGTCGACGAAGCGGGTGGAGGCGTTGACCACGACGGCGGCGGCATCGACCTCGATGGTGAAGCGGTCGGCGGCGGCGAGCGACCGGGTGACGATGGCCTCGGAGTGACCCGAGCCGTAGCGGGCGATGTGGTCGATGGCGTCGTCGAGGCCGTCGACGACCTTGACCGCCAGACGCAGGTCGAGGAACTCGGTGGCCCACGCCTCGTCGGCGGCGGGGGTGGCGCCCACGAGGGCGACCGCGGTCTCGTCGCCGAGCAGCTCGACGCCGACGAGCGCCTCGGCCGCCCGGGGCAGGAACGCGTCGGCGACAGCGCGGTGGACGAGGAGTGTCTCGGCCGCGTTGCAGACCGAGGGCCGCTGGGTCTTGGAGTTCACGATGATGTCGAGGGCCATGTCGAGGTCGGCGTCGTCGTGGACGTAGACGTGGCAGTTGCCGTCGCCGTCGATCACGTAGGGCACGGTGGCGTGGTCGAGGATCGACTGGATCAGCGACGGGCCACCGCGCGGGATCAGGCAGTCGATGGACTCCCGTTGCCGCATGAACTCGACGGCGGCCTCGCGGCTGGTGTCGGCGACGAGGATCACGGCATCGGCCGGCAGGCCGGCCTTGGCGACCGCTTCGCGCAGCACACCGGCGATGGCCAGGTTCGACGTGATGGCGCCCGACGAGCCCCGCAGGAAGGCGGCGTTGCCGGACTTGAGGCACAGGCCGGCGGCATCGGAGGTGACGTTGGGCCGGTTCTCGTAGATGATCGCCACCACGCCGAGCGGCACCCGCACCCGTGAGATGCGCAGCCCGTTGGGGCGCACCCAGCCGTCGAGGACCTCGCCGACGGGGTCGGGCAGGGCGGCGACCTGGCGCAGGCCCGAGGCCATGCTCTCGACCCTGGCGTCGGTGAGGCGCAGGCGGTCGACGACCGTGGGCGACACGTCGTTGGCCTCGGCCCGTGCGACGTCGACCCTGTTGGCCTCGAGCAGCTCGGCGGACCGGGCGACCAGCAGGTCGGCGGCGCTGCGCAGGGCGTCGTCCTTCGCCGCGGTCGACGCCGTGGCCAACTGGCGGGACGCCGCTCGGGCCCGTCGGCCGAGCTCGGCGATGGAGGGACCCTCGGGGGCAGGCGGATCGGCGCTCACGGCCGCCCAGGCTACCGGGTGGGGTTCCGGGGTCGCGGGGTGCACGACGGTAGGTTTGGCCGCCATGGCCGCTCGACGCCAAGGGGCCGGTGGCCTGCTCCGATCCAGTGCCGTCGTCTCCGTCGGCGTGGGCCTCAGCCGCGTCACCGGCCTGGTCCGCACCGCCGTGCTCGCGGCCGTCATCGGCACCACCGCGTTGGCCGACGGGTACAACCTGGCCAACTCCACGCCCAATGTCATCTACGACCTCATGCTCGGCGGGGTGCTGGCCGCCACGCTGATCCCGGTGATCGTCGAGCGGATGGAGGCCGACGACCAGCGCTCCATCGACGCCATCGCGACCTACGTGGTGACCGCCCTGGTCGGGGTGACGGTGCTCGGCGTGGTGCTCTCACCGTTGATCATCCGGGCCTACACGATCTTCAAGGACGACGCCGCTGCGGCCGACGCCCAGATCTCGATCGCCGTGCCGCTGCTGGTGATGTTCATGCCCCAGGTGCTGCTCTACGGGCTCGACACGCTCTTCACGGCGCTGCTGAACGCCAAGCGGCGATTCGCC
>DATDIY010000040.1:0-6582 GCA_036520815.1 Acidimicrobiales bacterium | reverse complement strand
CCTCCGGGGAGCGAGGTCGAGACGTGCAGCACCAGGTCCGCTCCCGGATCGGTGCGGACGTCGACGGCGGCCGGACGGGTGCCGGAGGTGTTCACGACGAGCACGTCTCCAGGTCGCAGCACGTCGACGACGTCGCGGAAGACCGTGTGGGTGTGGCCGCTCTGGGTGCTGCTGACGAGGAGGCGGACTCCGTCACGGGGCACGCCTCGGGCCTCGGGCGGCTCGACGGCGATGTGGCGATCCTGCAGGTCGAGGTCGGCGAACGGCGAGCGGGCCGCGCCGACGGCACGGCTGGCCGAGGTGCGTTCGATCGTGGTGGGGGCCATGGGCCCTCCTCTCAGGGGGCGGGCGAGGGAACCTCGGTCCTCGCCTCGTAGCGACCGCTCGGTTGGTCGCCGTGGATCAGTGCGAGCAGGCCGGGGATCGACGCCGACGGCGACGGCCGGTCGGAGATGTCCTCGCCGGGGAAGGCGTCCTGGTGCATCTCGGTGCGCATGTCGCCGGGATCGATGGACAGGACCCGCCACCCGGGGCGCTCGGCGCCGAGGATGCGGCCGGCGTGGTCGAGCGCCGCCTTGGAGGCCCCGTAGGCGCCCCAGCCCTCGTAGGCCTCGACGGCGGCGTCGGAGCTGAGGTCGACGACAGTCGCGCCCGGGCCCAGATGGGGGGCGAGCTCGGCCACGAGGGCGACCGGGGCGACGACGTTGGTGCGCAGGACCGACTCGAACACGGCTGGGTCGAGGTCGGTGAGGGCGGGTTGAGGTGATGCACCCAGGGTGCTGGCGTTGTTGACGACGAGCCGCACCGGGCCCGCAGCGGTCGCGGTGGCGACGAGGGAGCGCCGGTGCTCGGCGACGGTCACGTCGCCGACCACGGCGATGACCCGGCCGGGCCCGTCGAGGGCGGCGACCAGCTCGTCGAGACGATCGCGACGGCGGCCGTCGGTGACGACCGTCCAGCCCTCGGTGACGAGGGCCCGGACGAGCTCGAGACCGAGACCGGCGGAACCGCCGGTGACGACAGCGACGGGTGCGAGCGGGGCGGCCGTGCGGGGAGCGCTCATGAGGAGCCTTTCCGGTGGAAGATTTCCGCAGTACATACTTTCTAATAGTGATATCTGCGGAAAGATTCCCCGGTTCCGATCGACTCTCGCGATCGGTCCGGTGCACGACCTCGATCGCTCGAGCGCCCGCCGAGCACCGGACGAGAGCTCGACGCCGTCCGGTCGGCCGATCCGCGACCAAGATGGCGCCGTGGACTTCCGAGCCGCCGACGAGATGGCGGAGCACCGTGGCCCCGCCCGTCGGTGGGTGGATGCCAACACCGAACCGGCATGGATCGAGGAGCAGCATCGCACCGGCGTCTATGAGACGGCGGAGCTGCACCGGCGCATGGCCCAGGACGGGATCCTGGCGGCGGGCTGGCCACCCGAGTACGGGGGAAGCGACGTCGATCCCGACTTCGCCGGTGCGGTGGTCGAGGAGATCAGGAGCGCCGGGTTCCACGTCGACGCCTGGGACACGACGTTGATGGTCATCCACACCATCGCCGACGTCGGGTCAGAGGAGCAGAAGCAGCGCTACATCGGAGGGGCCCTGCGCGGGGACGTGCTGATCGCGCTCGGCTACAGCGAGGCCGATGCCGGCTCCGACATGGCGGCGGCGAGGACCACGGCGGTCCGCGACGGCGACGAGTGGATCATCGACGGCGAGAAGATGTTCACCAGCGGCGCCCAGGCGTGCAGCCACATCTTCGTGCTGGCTCGTACCGACCCGGACGCCCCGAAGCACGCCGGGCTCTCGCTCCTGCTGGTGCCCACCGAGGCCGACGGCTACTCCTGGCGGCCGATCCACACGCTGGGCGGACAGACCACCACGACGACGCTCTACCGGGACGTTCGCGTCGACGGGACCGCGCTGATCGGTGGCGCGAACAACGGCTGGAACGTCGCCGGCATCGCCCTCGCCTACGAACGGGGTAGCGGCGGCCGGAGCCCGTACGACGAGCCCCTCGCCGACGATCTCACCGACTGGGCCGCGTCCAGCAGCCGGGCGGACGGCACGAGGGTGCTCGACGACCCGCTCGTCGCCGCGAGGATCGGACGGATCCGGGTCGACGAGGAGGTCGCCCGCCTGCTCGGGCACTGGTCGGGCTGGAAGGCGGCGCGCGGCGAGCTCTCGCCGTCCGACGGCGCCATCCGGAAGCTGTTCGCCAGCGAGGCCGTCCTCCACAACAGCTCGGCCGTGCTCGACGTGCTCGGTGCCGAAGGACTGCTCGCTCATGGCGAGCCCGGTGCACCCCTGGACGGCGGCTGGGAGCGGGCCTTCCGACAGGCCACGGTGAAGCCGATCTACGGCGGCAGCAACGAGATCATGCGCGACCTCATCGCCCAACGACACCTCGGGCTGCCCCGCACCCGACCCTGAGCCGGCGGACCTAACGGCGCAGATCGATGGCCATGCGGTAAGCGGCCACGTTGCGAGTCACGACATCGGGCCACTCGACCGGGCTCGGGGTCTCCCGGTTGTGCTTGGCGATCATCCGGCGCAGCTCGTGGTCACGGATGATGCGGACCAACTGCTCCACCATGTCGGAGTCGGTGGAGGCCAACAGGCCCTCGCGCCCGTGCTCCACGAACTCCCGGATCCCCGTGCGGGCCTTGGCCACCACCGGCAGCCCGGCGCAGCGGGCCTCGAGGGCGGCGATCCCGAACGACTCGAGGTTGGCCGGCGCCACGAACACGTCGGAGCGGCCGAAGATGGTGCGGATCTCACCGCGGCTTCGACGACCGACGAGGTCGACCACCTCGGTGAGGTCGTTGCTCCGGAGGAACTTCTCGAGCTGGGGCCGCTCCGGCCCGTCACCGATGATCACCACCCGCAGCGTGGTGTCGCCGATGCGGGTGACGACCCGCCGGATCATCTTCAGCAGCTGCAGGGGCCGCTTGCGCGGCGCCAGACGCATCACCGAGACGAGCGTGACGCTCGCCGCATCGCGGGGCTCCGGTTCGACCGCCCAGGCGGCACCGTCGATCCCGTTGGGCAGCACCACGACCGGGCGAGCGGGCCCCACCACCCGGCGGATGGGCTGGGCCGCCACATCGCTCACTGCGGAGAGCACGACCGGCCACTCGCTCCAGCGGCTGGCGCGGTCGAGGGCTCCGAACGCCGGCGTGGCGTAGCTCCACATGCAGTGCACGGTGATGACGGTGGGGACTCCGGCCCGCTGGGCGGCGCGGGCGGCGCCGTAGGCGAGAGGGCTGGCCAGCCCTCCGTGGAAGTGGGCGACGTCGACGTCCTCGCGCTCGAGCAGCTCGGCGACCAGACGGAACGCCCGAGGCGTGAACGGGATGTCGAACGGCAGGAGGGGCACGTCGATGCGGTGGACCCTCACCCCGTCCATGACCGTCGGCCCGGCGGTGGGGGTGATGACCACCACCTCGTTGCCGGCCGCCTGGAGGTGGCGGGCCAGGTCGTGCACCTGCATCTCGATGCCACCGAGGCGGGGCACGTAGCAGTCGGACACCAACCCGATTCGGAGCGGCCGGTCAGCGGGCACCTGGTCACGGTACTCCCAAGGGTGACGCTGCAAGAATGCCCCTGATGGCCCCCCGGACCCTCGTGGCGTTCCACGCCCACCCCGACGACGAGGCCCTGCTGAGCGCGGGGACCCTCGCTCGGGCCGCCGCCGCCGGCCACCGCGTGGTGCTGGTGCTGGCGACCAACGGCGAGGCCGGGCTGGTCGGCGAGGGCGTGCTCGGCGCCAGCGAGGAGCTCGGCGGCCGCCGGGCCGACGAGGCCCGCGCCTCGGCCGACGTGCTCGGCGTCGCTCGCCTCGTGCTGCTCGGATACGGCGACTCGGGCCACACCGACCGTCCCGACGGCGACTGGCCGGTGGGGTCGTTGTGTGCGGCGCCGGTCGCCGAGGCCGCCGCCCGGTTGGCCGAGGTTCTGCGGGAGGAGCACGCCGACCTCCTCGTCGCCGACGACGTCAACGGCGGCTACGGCCATCCCGACCACCTGCGGGTGCACGACGTCGCCGAAGCGGCGGCCGCAGCGGCCGGCGTGGCGCTGGCCCAGGTCACCATCGACCGGGAGTTCCTGGCCGGCGGGATCGAGCTGGCGACCGGCATGGGCCTCGAGGTTCCCCCCGGTTTCGTGCCCCCCGACGTGACCAGCTGGTACACGACCCACGACGCCATCACCCACACCGTCGACACGGCACCGACCCTGGCCGCCAAGCGCGGCTCGATGGCGGCCCACGCCTCCCAGACCACCGGTGCGCCCGACAGCACCCGCACCCTCGCCGTGTTCCTGGGCCTGCCCGAGGACATCTTCGCCATCGCCTTCTCGACGGAGTGGTTCGTCGTCGACCCGGCCGGCCCGGCGGTTCCCGACGAGTTGATGGCCGACCTGTTCACACCGGTGGGAGCCGCCGCCCCGTGACCGGTCCGGGCCCGGGCGGGGGCGACCCGCGCCCCGACGACCGCGACGCCCGCGCTGGCGCCGAGCTCGACATCGACCTTCCCCCAGCTCTGCGCGGGCTCACGCCGGAGGAGTCGGTCGACCCGCGGGCGGTGATGGAGCACGAGCTGCACCGCAAGTCGAACGCCCGACGGGTGGTCGAGGCAGCGGTGTCGCTGGCCGCGGTGGCGCTGATCTTCGCCTTCGTCCTGCCGGCGGTCACCGGGTCGCACTACTCGGAGATCTGGCACGAGATCGCCCATCTCTCCTGGTGGCAGGTGCTCGGCCTCACCGCGTTGTGGGTCTTCGGGATGCTCGCCTACACCGGGGTGCTCACCAACAGCCTCCCCGGGCTGACCCACCCCCAGGCGCTCACCGTGAACTTCGCCGGCAGCGCCGTCGCCAACGTGGTGCCCTTCGGTGGCGCCGCCGGCGTGGGCGCCACCTACGCCATGGAGATGTCGTGGGGCTTCACCATGCCCGAGGTGACGCTGTCGATCCTCGTGTCGGGCGTGTGGAACGTGTTCGCCAAACTGGGCATGCCGGTGATCGCCCTGGTGCTGCTGCTCGCCACCGGCCGGGCCACAGGCCAGCTGGTCCTGCCGACCCTGCTCGGCGTGGTGGTGCTCATCGGCGCCGCCACCCTGCTCGCCCTGATCATGCGCAGCGAGGTGCTGGCCACCAAGGTCGGCGACCTCGGTCGTCGGATGATCGCCCCGTTCGCCCGGCGCCTGCACCGCGCGCCTCCCGACGTGATGGGCGCGGTGCTCGAGTTCCGCCACTCCAGCATCGGGCTGCTCCGCCAGAGATGGTGGCGCCTGACGCTGTGGATGGTCGTCTACAACGTCGCCCAGTACCTGCTGCTGCTGGCGTGCGTCCGGGCCGTCGGCGTGGGCACCGAGACGCTCGGTTGGATCGAGGTGTTCGCCGCCTTCGCCTTCGCCCGACTGCTCGAGACCATCCCGCTCACGCCGAGCGGCGTGGGGTTCGTCGAGACCGGGGCGGTGGCGGCCCTCATCGGCTTCGGCGGCGCCGACACCGCCAGCGCGGCGGCGGTGTTCCTCTTCCGGGGCTTCACCTACCTGGCCGAGATCCCGGTCGGTGCCGGCGCCTGGGTGGTGTGGGCGACGAACCGCAAGTGGCGGCGCTCGACTCGCCCCGTCGCCGCGACCTGACCGACACCCACCTCAACCGAGGCCGGCGACGGCCTCTCGGAGGGCGTCCATCACGTCGGCGCGGGCATCCACCGGCCCGAGGTCCCAGTCCGGGACGATGACCTCGTCGACACCGGCCTCGGACCATCCGGCCACCGTCTCGGCGAACACCTCGGGCGGGCCCGCGACCGCCGCCCGGCCGCCGGCCCGCTCGACGCCGGCGTCGGCGGCCGCTCGGTCTTCGGTGACCAGCACCAGCGCCTGGGTGCTGCGGCGGATCGACGCCGGGTCGCGACCGATCTCGTCGCAGTGGCGGGCGAGCCGCTCGGCCGCCACCTCCATGGCGGCGGGGAGGCTCCACATGTTCCACTCGTCAGCCTGGCGGGCGACCACGCCCAGCATCCGTTCGCCCTTGGCGCCGATGAGGATGGGCAGCCGCTGCTGCACCGGCCGGGCCGGGCAGTGGGCGCCCTCCAGCTCGAACCACTCGCCGGCGTGGTGGACGGTCTCGCCGTCGAGCAGGGCCCGCACGATCCCCACGTAGTCGACGAAGCGGCGCCGGCGCTCGCCCGGCGAGCCGAGGGGGATGCCGTAGCGCTGGTGCTCGTTCTCCTGCCATCCGGCGCCCAGGCCGAGGGTGAGACGGCCGTCGCTGATCTGGTCGACCGCCACGGCCCAGTTGGCCACGACGGCCGGGTGTCGGAAGGTGGCCGACAGCACGAGGGGCGAGATCCTCACGCGTTCGGTGAGCGCGGCCAGGGCGGCGAGCTGGGCCGTGGCCTCCCGCCAGGCGACGCCCTCGTGGCGGTCGGGGCCCATGAAGTGGTCGGCGACGTAGACGGCGTGCCAGCCGGTGGCGTCGGCGTGGCGGGCCCCGCGGACCACGTCGGCCCAGGGCTGGATCGTGCTCGGCCAGAGGGAGAGGTCCACCGGGTCAGTCCGTACGGTCGGGGTCGGCTGCCGGT
>DATDIY010000039.1:0-2005 GCA_036520815.1 Acidimicrobiales bacterium | reverse complement strand
CCGCCGGCGTGCCCGCCGCCAGCTCGTCGAACGACAGCGTCCTCGACTCGCCCGCCGCCGTGCAGTGGCGGATCCTGCTCGCCGCCCTCGAGCGTCCCTCGTCGCCGCCGCGGGCCCGGGCCGCCGCCCTCACCTGGTTCGTCGGTCTCACCCCGTTCGAGCTCGACGCCCTCGATGACGACGGCCTCGCCGACCTGGTCGACCAGCTGCGGCGGTGGGCGCTGCGGCTGGTCGACGGCGGTCTGGTGGCGCTGATGGCCGAGGCCCGCGCCGGCGGGTTGCAGCCGCGCGTGCTCGCCCGACCGGGCGGCGAGCGCGACCTCACCGACCTCGACCACGTGCAGGAGCTGTTGCTGGCGGCGACGGTCGGTCGGTCGGTCGGCCCCTCGGCGTTGCTGGCCGTGCTCGACGACCTCGCCAGCCCCGACGACGTGCGGGTCGAGGACGCGTTGGCTCCCGAGCTGCTGTCGCGACGCATCGACCGAGACGACGACACCGTGAAGGTGTTGACCGTCCACCGCTCCAAGGGCCTCGAGTTCCCGGTCGTGCTCTGCCCCACCCTCTGGCGCAAGCGAGCCAACCGGCAGGGCATCGCCCACGCCATCGACGACGGTGTGCGCCTGATCGACACCAACCAGATCCGTCTGGCCAAGAAGGGCACCGGCAAGGTCTTCGAGGGCGTGGCCCAGGCCGACACCGTCGAGCGGGTCGGCGAGGACAGCCGACTCCTCTACGTCGCGCTCACCCGGGCCCGGCACCGGCTGGTGGTGTGGTGGTCGCCGTGCTCGCTGCCGAAGGCGGGATCGTCGGCGACGCCACCGCCGCTGGCGCAGCTCCTCCAGCACGCCACCGGGTCCGAGCGCGTCCCCGATCTCGAAGGACTGGCCCAGAGCTCGGGGGGTGCCATCTCGGTGGTCGCGATTCCCGCTCGCCCCGATCGACCGGTCCTCGCCCCGGCCGAGGAGGCGCCCGAGCTCGAGGTGGCCACCTTCTCCCGAGTGCTCGATCCGTCGTGGTACCGCTGGTCGTTCTCCACCATCAAGGCCCGGGCCGAGGCGGTCGCCGACGCTGGTCGCCTCGACGTGCCGGCGATGGGTGGGGTCGACGAGCCCGACGCCGAGGCGACCGTCGAAGGAGTCGCCGACCGGCCCCCGGGCGCCGCGGTCACGGTCGCCGCCACCCCGCTGCAGGCGGCGCCGGCCGGCACCGCCTTCGGCACACTGGTGCACGCGGTGCTCGAGCGGGTCGACTTCGCCGCCGCCGACCTCGTCGACCAGCTGGTCGAGCACGCCGCCGAGCAGCTCCGCTACCGGGCGCTGCCGGTCGAGCCCGGCCCGCTGGCCGAGGGGCTCGAGGTGGCGCTGCGGGCGCCGCTCGGCGGACCCATGGGCGAGCGGGCCCTCGCCGACCTCGACCGCGCCGACCGTCTCGACGAGCTCTCCTTCGACCTGCCGCTGGCCCGGCTCGACGCCTCGGCCATCGCCGGCGTCGTCCTGGGTCACCTTCCCGCCGACGATCGCCTGCGGGGCTGGTTCGAGGAGGCAGCCGCGGCGGAGCATCGGGTCGACGTCGCCGGACTGCTCACCGGCTCGATCGATCTCGTGGCCCGCACCGCCGACGGCGGAGTCTGGCTGGCCGACTACAAGTCCAACCTGCTGTCCGACGGCGACTACGGCCCGGCCGCTCTGGCCGCCGCCATGGCCCACCACGGCTACCCCCTGCAGGCGACGCTCTACCTCGTCGCGCTCCACCGCTACCTGCGCTGGCGGGTGCCCGACTACGACCCCGACCGTCACCTGCTCGGCGCCGCCTACCTGTTCCTCCGGGGGATGGGCGCCGAGCCGGTGGAGCAGGGCGAGCAGGGTGAGACGACCGACGGGCGTCCCGGCATCGTGTGGTGGAGGCCGCCGACCGCGGCCATCGAGGAGCTCGATCGGCTGTTGGCCGTCGGGGTGGCGCCGTGACCTCGGTGCAGGGCTCGCTCTTCGACGACACCCCGGAGCCG